>JAYTSU010000017.1:0-69852 GCA_043745485.1 Candidatus Saccharimonadota bacterium | reverse complement strand
TTAAGTTTGGCCATTATAGCGCACATCTAGTCATGGCATATGACAACGGTACGAGCGATGTCCCGCTAGAAGCAACGGTGGGATTTTGGGTTATACCGTGGCGTATAATTGGCGCAGCTCTTGTTATATTGGTACTAGCTGGCGCTGGCTTATGGTCTATAGTTCATAAGATATATAAAAAAGTACCGAAGAAAACTAACATATCAAAAAATGATTAAAAGACTGCTTAGTTTACTGGCACTTTTAGTTTTATTTATTATGCCACTGCTTGGTGTCCGTGCTCATGCAGCCACAAAACCAGATGTAACTATCTCTCCATTTCTACGCGAAGTACGATTTTCGGCAGACGATGCTATAAAAGATTTTGAAGTCAGCCTCACCAACAATAGTCATATAACTCAAAATTTTAAATTGTCGGTACTTGATTTTGGATCATTGAATGATAGCGGCGGAGTGGTCTTTGCTGGCACTAATGCAAGTAAACTTCTCAAAAAATATGGTCTAGCTAATTGGTTACAGTTAAGCCAAAGTAGCATAACCATAGAGCCAGGTAAAACAGAAAACGTAATTGCGACTATTATTAATGATGTCTCATTGCAACCAGGTGGACACTATGCCGCTATTGTAGCGGCACTTGAAAATCCAGACCAGCTTAACGTCAATGAAATTTCAATCAATCAGAAGTTATCGTCATTGATTCTGGCTACAAAAGTAGGAGGAGAAAAATATGATCTTGCATTACAGAAAATTATAGTACGGAGTAGTTTATTTCGGCTTCCAAAAACAATCACGCTGCAGTTTAAAAACCCAGGCAATGTACATGTGGTCCCACGCGGTACAGTAAAGATACTATCACCTAACAAAACGGTACTATCTGGTGGTGTAATTAACGAGGACTCGGGATTTATATTACCAGAGACAATGAGGCAAATACTGGTAGAACTACACGGCAGAGGCATCAGCAACTTTTGGCCTACGTCCTACCAGATTGAGGTCGATTATAGATATGAGGGATTAGACCAATTTGCCACGAAGTTTCAAACGCTTTATTTCGTAAATATTGCGGGTATAATTTTGATTATACTAATTTTGAGTGGAACTACATGGTTGAGTTGGAAATTTCGAGCCAGAATAAGCAAAATATACAAGATTTATAAAAAGAAATTAGCAAAAAGCAGGTTATTTAAAAGACTATAAATTAAGCGCAAGTTCCTTGTACAACTGCTTAAAAACCGTTATGCTTGAAGAGTAACTTTTTAGGCTTTCGTTTTGGAATATAAGCACTACATTTTTAGAGGGTGGCGTCTAAGCAGGCTGTTAGTATCAGCCTTGGTTTTAGCGTTTGGAATTAGTTTTATAAATCAGCACCATGCTCATGCCGTGGGCCCAGCATTCATCAGTTTTCAGGGCAAGGTAGTCAATGCCGACGGTACAAATGTAACGAACGGCACTTATAATTTTGATTTCGTGATGTATAGTGACGTTACTTTAGGAACGCCGAGCGATGGTGTGTATGACAAGTGGCATGAACTGACTAAAAGTGTCACCGTCACAAACGGCGTTTTTCAGACTAATCTTGGCTCAGCAACTGCATTACCAGATTTTAATGTCAATCCGTCACTGTATCTAGCGATTCGTTTTAATGCCGATGCTGCTGGCTACATGAGCCCACGTGTCCAGATGGCATCTGTTCCGTATGCATTAAATGCTGATAAGCTGAATGGCATTGCTGCAAGCTCATTCGTTCAGCTGGGCGCTACGCAAAGTGGAAATATAAATATTGGGAGTGGTAATATTGTAACTTCAGGGACCATTGGCAGCGCTGGTACCACGACATTCAACGGTGGTATTGCTACATTTTCTGGAGCTGTTAGCCTTGGCTCTGTTGGCACGGCAACGGCTGCATCGACTATTCATATTTCGGACACTATCGACCCTACTGGTACGCAGTTGGTCACTATTGGCTCAACTGCAAACAGCGCAAATATATTAACTCTACAAGGTGGTGGGGCGGCAAGCAGCTTAATACTCCAAACCGCTGCTTCTGGTGGTATTGATATCGGGGTCAATAATGTGGCTAGTAAGACTATTAATATTGGGTCCGTTGGCTCCACTGCCGCAACATCCACCGTGCATATAGCCGATAGCACCGGAGCTGCTCAGACAGTGACAATTGGATCTATGAGCACTACAAGCACCACAACAATTCAGGGTGGAAGCGGGAATATAAATCTTTCCTTATCAGCGGGGAACGATGTAGTGTTTAGCCAAGCAGCCGGTTCAAACTTACAGATTTCTGCAGCAGCTGTGCCTACTGTTGACCAGATTGCAATTAGTAATGTGGGCCAAGGCGTAACAGCTGCTGGTGTAAATGGCCTAAGTATTAACTATGTCGGCGGTAATGCGGCAGTAGAATCATCGGGGGCACGAGTTGACTTAACCCCCGGTGGGCTTACGGGTGGCACTTGGAGTGGCCTCAGAATTGTAGCCAGTGGAACAGGGCCGGTTACGGGCGTAACAGAATACGGTATCAAGTTAGAAGGCCCCGCAACACCTGGTGCGGGTACCGAGACAGGTTTATATATTGGAACTGGCTGGGACACGGGGCTTGATGTGCAGTCCGGTGGGTTGAACCTGGCTGGATATACTAGCGGTGGAAGTCCAGCAGACCCAGCAGCTCCAGCAACTGACAACTTACGCGTTTATGCCAAGAAAGTTTCAGGCAGAATGCTGCTGAAAATAAAGGGCGCATCTGGTCTTGATTCGCCGTTGCAACCAGCCCTGTTTGGGAACAATACCATCATGTTTAACCCAACGAGTGGCACGACCGTAACGGGCGGCTTTGGAACTTTATGGGTCAAGGGGAGCAGTACCGGTATTGTTAGTACACCTATACCTAGCGTAACTGCACCCGCTATTACTAACCAGATGCACAGAACACGTCATCAAAATGTTGTAACCACTACTAACCAGGCCATGGGCATCAGAGCAAATGCTGTTGATTCATTCCAGTTCTGGGAAGGTAATGCTCCGGGGCTTGGTGGCTTCTTCTTTACGACACGGTTTAACCTTGATTCATATCCAGCAGCTTCAATTCGTATTTTTGCCGGGCTATCTGCCTCAGGTACAGAAGCCGTTATATCTGATACACTACAGAACAACACAATGGGTCTATGGCACGACACAACTGATGCGGCAACAACACTCAACTTTGTAACCCGTAATGCAACGGCCACCACCAAGACAGCAATTACTCTTTCTAATGCTATGGCAGCTGGTAGTTCTTATGATTTTTATATGTATATGAAGCAGAATGACACCACGGCTTATTATCGATTAGACGATATTGTGAACGGTGTAAGTTATGAAGGTAACACAACTTTAACTTTGCCTGTTAATTCCGCATTTATGGCACCACAAGTTGAAATGAGTAACGGTACTGCCAACATAGGTGTAGGTGGAACGGCAATTGGAATTGAAAGAATTTATATTGAATCAGATCACTAAAATACGATGACTGAGCAACTGAACCATAATAAACAAATCAGCAGGCTGCAAACAAACACGCGAATTAAGAATTCGATTAAAAATGTAGGTATTTTCAAAAAGTACAAACGCTTTTTCTACTTAGTTATTCTTCTAACTGTGCTTGCGGGTGTATGGTGGGTTTTAGGTTCCAAGAATACAACTCTAGGGCAAAAAGAGTTGGCGCAGGCAAAGTCTAATGTCAGTAAGTTGATGCTGTTACCAAAAGACGAAGAGCCTACTTTAGCTGCTGTTGAGGATAAAAACATACTAAAAGACCCTTACTTAAAAACTAAAGCAGAAAATGGTGACCAGCTGCTTATATATACTAAAAACCTGATTGTAATTGTATATAGGCCACGTATAAATAAGATTGCCGCTGTAGGAACTATAGATGCAGACCCAGCATTGTCTGAGGCACAAGGGGCAAGTGTAACGGTTTTAAATGGCACTGACGATGCCAACAAAACCAAAAAAATAATCGAGAAGGTCAAAGCGGCCTACCCAGATTTGAATGTCGTAAACGGTGGCAACACTAATAAACAAGACTTTATGACAACCATAGTTATAGATAATACGAATGACAAAGACAATCTTGTAAGCACGCTGTCAGCAAAAATTGGCGGAAAAAGAGGCATAGTGCCTGTTAGTGAAGCCAAAACTGCAACGGATATCATGATCATTGTTGGCAAAGACTAAAGGGAGGCTAAACGCTAAAGAGTTAAAATATGATACTATATCTTTGTAGTACAAAAAAATAAAAAAATGAAAAAAGCTAAAGCCAAAAAGACATCCGAAAAGATTATTGTAAAGAAGACGTCGAAGAGCCCCCGCAAGAAGGCGAAGCTTGTTGTTAAGCGTGCCCGTCCGATTCATCACAGAATTGTCCTGCACCCTATAAGTATATTCACACTCCTGTGCGTGGGTGTTTTTATTGTGAGTTGGACATACCGCGCAAACGCAGACTCGTATGTGGTAACTGCAAAAGTTGCCGCTCCTGCGCTTGTTGACGCTGCTACAATCGATTCGCCTCGTGATGGAGCGGTATATGGTACAAATACTATAACAGTGAGCGGCCAGTGTCCTGCAAACTCATATCTTGTTCTGTACAGAAACGCCGCAATGAGCGGAGTAGCAACATGTAGTGTTACGGGGACATATGATATCCAGACAAGCTTATATCCCGGCACAAATATTTTGAAAGTACAAGATTATAATCTCACTGATGATCCGGGGCCCACAACACCAGTCATAACAGTAACGTATAATCCGCCAATCTCCCCAGTCATAAATGTCCCCTCCGGCAACCCAAACACATCACCCACTCAAAATACTACCTATGTCAATTATCCTGACGGACAGCTGCCGGTGCCGGAAGATATCCCTTTAATTACCGCTACCTTCACTTATCAAACATTTGAGCCAGGTGCGCAATTTGAGTGGAAATTAGATGTAAATGGTGGAACTGCACCATATAATTTGTTAACGAACTGGGGAGATGATACGACGTCTGTGCAGACTGTCGATAAACCAAGTTTGGTCAGAATAAGTCACGTATATAAAAAATCCGGACATTACAATATTATAGTCAAAATCACTGACGCAAAGGGTTCAGTAAGCATATTGCAACTAGTAGCAATAATAAAAGTTCCTGGTTCGCTCGTATTTAACGGCTCTTTACCACACGATGAGGGTAAAGGTTCTTTTCTGACTAGTGGGGCAGGCTTGATTGCAAGACATTGGCTTGCAATTGTCTGGAGCTCGTATGCAACTGTTACGCTTATGGCAATCAGTTTCTGGCTAGGTGAGCGTCAGAAGGTTGCGGAACTTTTGAGGTCTAGACAACTGGAACGCGGACGCCCACGATCCCACCGACATCACCCCGCTTGACAACCTAAGCTTCATGGGAATAGTCTGGTAAGTATGAGCAATACAATATCAGTGCGGAACGCCAGTTATGAACATTTGAATGCAGTGACGCATGCATCTCGTCTCGGTATAAGGGTAGTGACACCACCGTATATGCTTGATCCTCGCTATGTAGCATCAGAAAGTCGTGATGCCGCGGATTGTGCACGTCTATTGGATCTTATAAACCACGGAAGAGAACTAGATTTAGCGGGTCACATTCTTAATTTGAGTGAAGTAAGTATTTCTCCTCACTCGGTGCTTGAAGCTGCTAATCGGCCAGTAGATCAATTGTAAGCGCAGCTGTCCACGAAAAGTTTTCGGCACCAAGACCCTTACCATCAATTGGCGAAAAGTATTCATAACAACCTGCCGAACTTACCATGGCTATAGTTTTTTGACGTAAATCTTCGGCATCATCCATAAAACCGTAACGTTTAAGACCATCTATTATGAGCCAGTTTGTGTTTACCCAGGTTGGACCTTGCCAGTAACGTTCGGCACTAAAGTAAGCCGAGCTGAGTGGGACACTTGGGACAGGGTGATGCAGCCAGTATTGTTTATGATCCCGTAGCTGTTTGACAAGTTCTTCGGCTCGTTCTTTTGTTATGCTGCCTGAATAGAGTGGCATCAAAGCACCAATGTGTGGTTGCATGATGAGCTTATGTGTAATAAAATCGCGAGAATAATACTGTTGTGTGCCCGGGTCATACAGCTCATCAAGAGCTTTCTCGGTGTGTTTCATGCTTTCTTGTAATTCTGTTGGCAATTTACATTTCAGTGCAGCGGCGATGTTTCGGAGCTGAGTGTTGTTGCGGATCAAGATGCTATTAAACATGACATCTTCGGTAGCAAACAATGTGCGGTGAAGAATTTTGTCTATATCGTAATGCTTCCTTCTTAACCGTCTAACCACATCCCAGAGCAGCAGCGCTTCCATGTTTGAAATACGCTGGCCTGGATTCACGCGCCTGGTATCTCGGCGGACGAAGTTAATAAGTGCGTCTAGGTGTAGTTTTTCGATGGCAGCAATCCACCATGGTCGGCTATGTTCATACAGCTGCTGTACCCAAGGTGGCGTGTTGTCCATGCCGACTTCATTCGGGTGTATCTGCAACGTCAAACCTTCTTTATGCGGGTCACGCTCGGCATAGAGCCATGTATGGTAGGCAACTAGGGGCTCAAACATATAATGATAAAACTCGCGTCGTTCTGCAGCATTCATCTTTGCACCTACCTTGACAACTGCATCGGCTATGACGGGTGGCTGCGTAATCCCGCTAGTACTGAGTTTGTCTGGTGCATAAGGGCTTAGCCAGCTTCTCCACGCTTCACGTTCCAGGCGGTATTCGTGACCATTAGAAAAGATCATATGCGGAATCATGCCGTTTGCCCACTGACCATGCACAAGGTTAGCTATTTCTAAGGCTGCACGGCTCGGGTCGCTGTGGCGGAGCCCAATTGCGGTAAAGCAGCTGTCCCAAAGCCATTGGTGCGGATACAGTTGAGCAGGACTTGTATGATTACCGCGATCATTGCCTTTTAAAACGTTCAGACACTGTGTTGCTAGGTCAATCTCTGGTATAGCAGGGCCTTCGGCGGTATAGTCTTCCATTATGCTTAAGTATACCGTAAGTCTTTAACTCATTATAATTTACCGAAAGTTTGTGAACTGCAGTGCAAAGTCAAAATCTTGTTCGCGGAGTAATGACATGACTCCTTGAAGGTCGTCTTTGCTGCCAGCAGTCACCCTCACCTCGTCACCTTGAATCTGTGGCTTTACTTTCGGGAACTTCTCTCGGACTATAGCAGTTATTTTTTTCGCTTTTTCCTGATCGAGGCCCTTTTTAAACGGAACTTCTTTAGTTGTTTTGAGGTTTGCAACAACAGGGTCTTTACTTATATCCAAAATCTTTTGACTTTGGCCACGCGCAGCAATTTTTTTGCGCACAATGTCTAGGATGGCATCAATCTGCCAGTCGCCATTGCCAGTAATTTTTAGGCCAACTTTATCGTCCATCCACTCAACTGCCGCCGGAGTATTTTTAAAGTCATAACGACTGTCCAGCTCGCGCAAGGTTTGGTCAAAGACATTGTTGAGTTCTGCCTTGTCATAATCACTAACGATATCGAATGAGAAATTTGCCATCAACTCTATTGTAAAATAAAACGCTAAACTTTGCATCTTTTAGCAATATACCCATAATCATGATTGATACATTTAGGAATACAATCTTAAATGCTGTAAATGTGCTGGTTTATTAATAATATTCTAAATAATACGTACTAGTAGCTATTATTATGCTTAAAACAGTAAGGTCGCAATGTATAATGTAATACAAGATGACAGATATACTAAAAATTGATGAAATACGCACAGTATTGATCGAGAGGCTACCAACGCTAGAAAACAAAATTGACATCCTAAAAGCCGTTGAGTTAAAGGCATTGTACGAAGAGCTAAAAATGCTTCCTGCTGAAGAACGGGGTGCTTTTGGCAAGGCAGTTAATGATATGCGCCAAGATTTATTAGTCGCTGCCCAGTCTGATTCTTCAGGGACAAATACTTTGCCAACAATTGATGTTACCGCTCCTTTTGATAAAAATGTTAAGCAAAAACCACGTCTGCTTGGCCCACAGGTAGGGTCCGTGCATCCACTCATGAAAGAACTGGATTATATCGTCGATATTTTTAATCGAATGGGCTTTGAAGCCGTAGAATCACGCCAGATTGATGATGATTATCATATGTTTGAGAGCGTAAACTTTCCAGAAGGTCACCCGGCGCGTGATGACTATGACACTTTTACTACCACGGAGGGCTTAATTGCACCGGCCCACACCAGCACCATGCAGAACCGTGTTCTGAAGAACTATAAACAAAATCTTGAAAGTGGTGAACCGATAGCAGTGGTTATTCCGGGACGTGTTTTTAGAAATGAAGATCTTGATGTGACACACGAGCACACGTTTTACCAGTTTGAGGGCGTTTATGTAAATAAAGGTACAAATGTTGGGAACCTTGTTGCAACTCTACGTGCATTCATGAGTGAGTATTTTGGCCAAGACCTCAAAGCTAAGATTCAGCCGTTTTATTTCCCCTTTACCGAACCCTCTTTTGAGTTTGCAATTGAGCGCCCGGCAGCACTCCGAAAAGGTGACACCGAAGCCGACATGTGGTTGGAGCTGCTTGGTTGTGGCATGGTTCACCCCAATGTCCTTAAGATGGCGGGGATTGATCCAAATATATACACGGGGTTTGCCTGGGGCTGCGGTATAGAGCGGCTAGTACTTATGAAATATGGCATTGAAGATATTAGACATTTTGAATCAGCTAAACTAGAATTTTTGAGGCAATTTTCATGAGCACTATATTTGATAAAATCGTCAGCGGCGAGATGAAGTCTTGGACGGTGTGGGAAGACGAAAACTACCTAGCTTTCTTGACGCCATTTCCAAATACCCCCGGATTTACCGTGGTTATTCCAAAAGTTAATGCGGGAGATTATGTTTTTAGTTTGGACGATACGATATATCACGGCTTGTGGGATGCAACGCGTAAGGTGGCCAAGCAGTTAGAAAAAGCTTTTGCTACGCCTCGAGTGGCGGTAGTTTTTGAAGGTACTGGCGTGGCGCATGTGCACGCCAAGCTTATTCCGCTGCATGGAGAACTAGCAGGAAAGACAGATGTCTGGAGCAAGCATACCGAATTTAATCCCACATATACGGGACATTTGACAACTGTTGAAGGACCTAAGATGGACGACGCAGAGTTGGATAAAATACAGGCTCAAATCAAGGCGGTCGTATGAAAGCGAGTATTAATCTTGCCCAAGAATTTAGTACTGTAGACCTTAAGTCCATTCCGCATGATAAGCTCGTCCAAAAAGCTGGTGCACAGCTCGGTGGCATTGAAGAAGTTATTGACTGGGCGCCAAAATATGGAGGCGTTGTTGTCGTAAAAATAGTAAGCTGCGAAGATCATCTCGATTCTGACCATTTGCATATCTGCAAAATAGACGACGGCGGGGTTGCAAAAGATGTTGACCGCGATGAAAACGGATTAGTGCAAGTTGTATGTGGCGCGTCAAATGTCAGAGCCGATATGTTTGTTGCGTGGTTGCCGCCTGGTTCAACAGTTCCTGCCAGCTTTGGCGCATCTGACCCATTTGTACTTGGTTCTCGTGAGCTGCGCGGGCAGATGAGCAATGGTATGTTGGCAAGCGCTAAAGAGCTGGGGATAAGTGATGATCACGAAGGTATTTTAGAAATTACACCAGAAGAAACAGGCCGTACACCGAAGCCGGGTGAGCCGTTTGTTACATACTTTGGACTTGATGACTTTGTGCTCGATTTTGAGAATAAAATGTTTACCCATCGTCCTGATTGTTTTGGTGTGCTTGGAGTGTCCAGGGAATTAGCCGGCATAAACGGTATGGCATTTAAGAGTCCAGACTGGTACTTAAATGATCCACAGTTTGATGCAAAGTCAGATGTAAGTCTTGCGGTTAATAATGAAGCAGGTACGGTAGTTTCGAGGCTCATGGCCGTGGCTATGAATAATGTCATAGTCGGCACGAGCCCCATGTGGCTACAAACCACGCTAACTCGTCTAGGAATGAAGCCTATCAACAACATCGTTGATATCACTAACTATGTCATGTATCTCACTGGTCAGCCGCTGCATGCATATGATGCAGATAAACTTGGTACTACGCTTGTTTCACGCATGGCTCATGCGGGCGAAAAGCTCAAGATGCTTAATGGTAAAGAGATTGAACTTACTGAATCAGACATTGTTATTGCAAATAACACAAAAGTTGTTGGACTTGCCGGTATTATGGGTGGTATTGAAACTGAAGTGGACGAAAATACAAAGAACATTGTGATTGAGTGTGCCACGTTTGATATGTACACCATTAGGCGTAGCTCGATGCATCACGGGGTGTTTAGTGACGCTTCAGCGCGCTACACAAAAGGTCAAAGTCCACTCCAAAATGCACGCGTACTGTGGTATGCAATGAAAAATATGACAGAGCTGGCGGGTGCCGAACAGGCTAGCGAAGTGTATGACGTTCACCAAGAACTTAACCACCCCTATGATGTAGCCGTAACGCCGGAATTCATTAACGAGCGACTTGGTAGTAGCCTTACTCTTAAAGATATAGCGACATTACTCACTAACGTCGAATTTACTATTGGGCGCCTGGAAGATAGTGACAACAAGTTGGTAATACGTCCACCATTCTGGCGAACCGATATCGAAATGCCCGAGGATGTCGTTGAAGAGATTGGACGGTTGCATGGATTTGACTCATTACCTGAAGTTTTGCCAGCTCGTAGTGCTAAGGCAGCCGCCAAAGATGAGCACCTATATTTAAAGCGTGAAATCCGTGAAATATTAGCCAGCGCTGGAGCAAACGAGGTTGTGACCTATAGTTTTGTACACGGTAAACTACTGCAAAAAGTGGGGCAGCCAGCAGATCAAGCGTATGAAATCCGTAATGCCCTCAGCCCAGATCTACAGTATTACCGCATGAGTTTGACTCCGAGTTTGCTAGACAAAATAAACATGAACCTGCGTGCCGGATATAATGAGTTTGCATTGTTTGAACTAAATAAAACGCACGTACGCGCACATGGTCAGACAGATGAAAACGTGCCTGGCGAAATTAATATGGTTAGCCTTGTCTATGCTGCAAGTGATAAGACAGCATCAGAAGGAGCAGCGTTCTATCACGCTCGTACATATCTTGATTTTCTAGCGCATAAGTTAGGAATTACGCTTAACTACACGGCCCTGACGGAGGATCCGTCATATCCTGTCACAAAGCCCTTTGACTGGCAACGTTCAGCGTTTGTAACCGATGCAGTCACGGGCAATTTCTTTGGACAGATCGGTGAATACCGCGAAGAAGTAAGGCGTAATTTGAAGCTCCCCGTGCATAGCGCAGGTTTTGAACTCAGCCTCGAAGCGTTTGCGAGTACACGTAAGCCTTTTGGCTATACGGCGTCATCACGGTTTCCATCACAAAGCCAAGACATTACACTCCAGACACCGAGCGGAATGAGCTATACAGCGCTTACTGCCGCTATCCAATCAACACTGCAATCAGAATCTACAATGCATGGCTATGCTGTAACAATTTCTCCTCAGAATATATATATGCCGAGTGATGATACGCTTCGCTATACGTATAGAATCGATGTCAGCCATGCTGACAGAACTTTAGTGACTACAGAGGTCAACTCTCTCCTTGATAGTGTTGCAGCCACACTTAAGTCCGAACTGTCTATCGAACGCATATGAAAAAGTTGTTGATAGTTTTACTGCTGCTGGTGACGGCGGTAGGGGTGGGGGTGGCTGGTAAGCCAGACTTTTTAAAGCAATTTATTTATTTATTTAATAGTTCCAAAGCATTGTATTAAACGCTATACTTGTTAAGTATGAAACATTTGTGGCGGATTATAAGATTTACACGTGAGCTATGGCCGCTGTATATATCGATATCCATTCTGACGATTCTACTGGCTGTTATGAGTCAGTTACAGCCACTTTTAACAAAAGGCGCAGTTGATCAAATTACTAAGTTGGCAGCCGGCGGACACGCCAACGTCAAGCTAGTAGCCATTTTTGCAGCTCTTATATTCCTGACGGACTTAGGCCAGACATTACTGAGCAATATAGGCGGCTACTATGGCGACATTATGGGCGTCCGCCTGACGGCAATCTTATCTAACCGATATTACAAACATCTTCTAACTCTGCCGCAGCGCTATTTCGACACCGAATTAACCGGTAAGATTATAAATCAGATGAGCCGCGGCATTACGCAGATTGGTGATTTTTTACAGGTTTTAAGTAATAACTTTTTACAGTTTGTTTTTAGTACAGTTCTATCCCTTATAATTGTGTTCCATTATTCATGGCAAGTTGGCGTTATGTTGTCACTTCTGTATCCAATATTTATATTTATGACTACCAAGACCAGCAGCAAGTGGCAAGATTACCAGCATAAAATTAATAAGAATCTTGACGTAGCTAGTGGCCGTTTTGCAGAAAGTGTCGGACAAGTACGGGTTGTAAAAAGCTTTATTCAAGAGACTCGGGAGTTAAAGTTCTTTAACAAGCACATGCAAAATACAATCGACACCACGCACCCACAAAGCCAGTTCTGGCATAAACAAGATGTGGGACGACGGCTAGTCCTAAACATTATATTTCTAGGGATCTATACTTTTATATTTGTAGAGACTGCGCGTGGCAGATATACAATCGGCGAAATGGTGCTCCTTATTCAATATGCAGCGCTTATTAGAATCCCAATTTTTAGCATTAGTTTTATTGTTGATAGGTTCCAGCGCGCAATCGCAAACACAAAGGATTACTTTAAGGCAATGGACGAAAAGCCCGAGTTTACTGACAAAGAAAACGCTGTGCCACTTGTAGTAGAAAAAGGTGCAATCACATTCGACAATGTAACTTTTGCCTATGATAATGAACCGGTGCTCAAAGATCTGACGTTCACTATTGCGCCTGATAGTAAGGTGGCCTTGGTTGGTGAGTCAGGAGAAGGCAAGACGACAATCACCAGCCTTCTGATGCGTTTGTACGAACCACAGTCAGGGAACATACATATAGACGGACAGGACATCACTGACGTAACTCAGGAGTCACTAAGGGGGCATATAGGCGTTGTTTTTCAGGACCCCGCACTGTTTAGCGGGACGATTCATGAAAACATTAGCTACGCCAATCCAAAAGCTACAGAGGCTGAAGTGCATGCTGCTGCCAAAGCTGCCAATGCCGACGAATTTATACAGCATTTTGAAAAAGGTTATAAGACCGAAATCGGCGAACGTGGCCTCAAGCTTTCTGGGGGCCAAAAACAACGGATTGCAATTGCTAGGGCGCTGCTGAAGGATGCGCCAATTTTAATACTAGACGAAGCAACGAGCTCGTTGGACAGCAGATCTGAAGCTATGGTACAAGAAGCACTGGAGCGCCTCATGAAAGGTCGTACAACGATTATCATAGCTCACCGCTTAAGTACTATTCAGAGTGTCGATCAAATAATTACTATCAGTAAAGGTCGTGTTGATGAGTCTGGTAGCCCAAGAGAATTGGCGCAAACCAAAGGAATCTATGCTCAGCTGTTGCACTTACAAAATAAAGAGCCAAGCGAAAAAACTAAAGAGCAGTTAAAAGAATTTGAAATTGCTAGTTAATTATAAAAAACTGTTTGGCACAGTTGCGGCTTGGTACGGTATACTAATGCAAGCATAAGTAATGGAGGAGTGATGGCAGACAAAAAAGAGTACGCGACTAGATTTGGAATGGGCGTCCTTGCTTTATTGTTTCTAGTTACGTCAGTCGGATTTAGCCTTTTGGTTATCTGGCAGGTAAAACAGCAGCATAAGCAGGAAGATATTCAAAAGGCCGTAAACAGTGCAGTATCAAAAAACCCGACAACTAAAAAGACAGGAGAAACCAAATTGGAAGGCACACAACTAGCAGGATTTACACCAATAGCAAAAGTTGAAACATTGCAGTCGATCGACACAGTCGTTGGTACCGGCACAGAAGTTAAAGCGGGCGACACCGTAACAGCACACTACACGGGTGCAGTAGCAGCAACAGGGATTATCTTTCAAAGTTCACATGACGGCGCTAATCAGCCAATTCCTTTTGGTCTTAACCAAGTCATAAAGGGGTGGACAGAAGGCGTACCTGGCATGAAAGTTGGCGGTACTCGCCGTTTGCTTATTCCAGCAGACAAGGCATATGGTGCAACTCCACCAAGTGGTTCTGGCATTCCTGCTAACGCCGACCTCGTATTCGACATCGAACTGACTGCTGTAGGTAAATAACAGCTTTCACCGATAAAAAGATCCGTATAAATTACGTTTTCTGAGAAATTAGTTGCATGCTATAAATATGTATGCTTAACTTGTTAAGTATTAACAAGGGACTCTAAAAAGATGACTAAAAAATCAAAGTCAGTGTTCACTCTTTTTCAACGATTTGGTCTGTTCTTTTATGACAGGGTAAAAACTACAGCAACACTCTGGATTGCACTCGTAATTTTCGGGTTCCTTAGCTACGGGGTATTTATGCAACGGCAGGGATTCCCTAACGTAGAAGTACCGATCAGTGTTACAAGTGGCACATATTTTGTGAATGACAAGACAAAAGTTGACAACGACATCGTAAGGCCGCTCTCAGAACTAGTTATGAAGCAGGCTAAGGTTAAACAAGTTACCGCAAATGCCGCGGATAACTTCTTTAGCGTGGTTATAGAATATAAAGAGGGAACCAATGCCAAAACTGCCCAAGCTGACATTCAATCATTAGTTAGTCATGCGGGTTTTTTACCAAAAAATGCGGCCGTTGAATATAAAGCCATAAACGCATCAAAATTTAATAATGAATATGACGTATTACTATCGGTGCGAAAGAATGAAGATACGTCCACTGAAGATCTCAGATATATTGCTGAACAAGTTAAAAACGACCTTAGCGGTACAAAAGGTGTAGCAAGTCTGAAGGTCATAGATCCATTTAAGACTGGTATTAATCCTGCAACTGGTGAGAGCGTTACGCTACAACAAACGTTTGACCGTGTTGGTATACATTACGCTGACGGCACACTATTTTATCCTGCAGTTGAGATTGGCGTACATGCTCAGGCCGGTACTGATGCAATACATTTAGAAAAAGCCCTGAATCAACGCATTGCTGTGATTAATAATAAAAACATGTCCACGGGAGCAACAGTTGCAATAAGTGCTGGTGTGTCAGAAAATATCGAAAACCAAATTTTGAATCTACAGACCAACCTCATAGAAGGCCTCATTGTTGTTATTATCATTAGCTTGCTACTGATAAGCTGGCGCGCAGGGGTGGCAACGGCGCTGAGCATGGCGAGTGTGCTGCTGATTACTGTTGGTTTACTGTATGCCATAGGACTAACTCTCAATACTATTACATTGTTTGGACTAGTTTTGTGCCTTGGTCTTATTGTTGATGACACAACTATTATGGCCGAGGCAATTGATGCCGGTAAAAAGGACCAGGCAACCAGCAGGCAGATTGTTGCAGCTGCTATGAAAAAAGTAGCACGAGCAAGTACAGCCGGAACGTTAGTCACTATGCTGGCTTTTGCGCCCATGCTCTTTATAAGCGGAATTTTAGGCAGCTTTATCCGCGTGTTGCCAATTACTATCATTATAAGCTTGGCAGTTTCTTTGTTGGTTTCATTGACACTTATTCCATTCATGAGTCGCTTTTTGTTACTCAATAAAAATAGTAAGCGAGATACAGAAACGCGCAACCCAGTTCTAATACTAGAAAACCGTATTTCTGATGGTTTAGCTAACTTAATTCGTGTTGGCAACCATAGCCGCAAAAAAGCAGCCGCCATTGGCATAGTGGCACTATTCGTTAGCTTTTTATTCCTAGTTGGGAGTGCTGTGTTTTTCCAGAAGTTGAAGTTTGATATTTTCCCATCTACAAAAGACGGGGACAACATATCCGTTACGCTCACATTCCCGGCTAATACGTCCATTGCCAGTGCACAGCAGATAACGGATGACGCTAATGTTTTGGTTGGAAAAACGTTGGGTAAAAACATCGTTGTTATCAGCTATCTTGACTCAGGTAATACGCGCAGTGCAATGGGAACGGTTAAGCTCGTAAGCTTCAAAAAACGTGATGTTAAGGCGCCAGTGCTTATAGAGCAGCTCAACACTGTATTTGCTGGTTTTGATAAAGCGCACGTAAAAGTTGGGTCGCTTGATGCTGGTCCGCCAAAAGATGATCTTCCGTTCCGCGTACAGGTGTTTGGTAATAATACCACCGATTCAACCAAGCTCGCCGAAGCTATAGCGTCTTCAATAAAGGGCAAAACGGTTACACGTGCATCCAACAAAACGACTGCACTGATTAATAGGGTTGAGGTAGTTGGTGACACGGATGCAATCACACGGAGCAATGCAAAGCGGGTGATTGAAGTCCAAGCTGGGTTTAACTCTGACGACACATCTGCACTTGTTACTGCTGCACAAAAGGCAGTGGAAGACGATTTTACGGCTGTAAAGATTGAGCAATATGGACTAAAGAAAAGTGATGTGACCTTCGATTTTGGCAATGAGTCTAACAACCAAGATTCATTCAAGAGCATGCTGCTAGCTTTCCCCGTGCTGTTGATTGTGATGTTCTTGCTCTTAGCATTCCAGTTCCACTCTTTACTCCAACCGCTCCTGATCTTTACTGCTATTCCGTTTAGTTTCTTTGGAGTTGCGGCCGGGCTACACCTTACCAATAATCCACTTAGTTTCTTTGTCATGGTTGGCTTTTTTGCATTAATTGGTATAGCCGTTAATAATACGATTCTACTTACTGATTTTGCTAACCAAGCTCAAATAGAGGGAGCTAGTGGATTTGAATCGATGGCGCTGGCTGTCAAAGCTCGCTTCCGTCCGCTCATCACAACCAGCCTTACGAGTGTCGTGGCACTGATCCCGCTTGCTCTGAGCGATCCATTCTGGGAGAGTCTGGCCTTCACTCTGATCTTTGGACTGCTATCAAGCACGTTCTTGGTTGTGGTGTCATTTCCATACTTTTACTTGGGTGCCGAGTTTCTACGCAGCCGCTATAGCCGCCGACTGACATTTGCCTGGCTTCTTAGCTTCATAACTCTCGTCGTCGTCGCAGCTAAGCTTAAGGGTTCCTTAGTTCCACTTGTCTTTGCAGGTTTTGTCTTGGCAATGACTGCAACCTGGCTCAAGGGCAAGTTTGTTCGCCGCCTACAACGACACGTATAGGTTTTATATCACTATTTCCTAAAGCACTATAAACGTAATATACTGAGCTTCCACGCTTACTTTAGAGAATAAAAGTTGTAACCACGTAAAAACGGTTAAATTACTAAAAAACACAACATATAGCGTATTGACGTTAAACACAAGCGCTATATAATGGGTGTATACCATTAAAAATAATTAAAAAGGCAATCTATATGGCAAAAAACATTACAATCTACACCACTAACACCTGCGCCTACTGTGTGATGGTCAAAAAGTGGCTGTCTGCTAAAGGCCACACCTATAACGAAGTAAACATCGACAACGAACCACACCGCCAAGCTGAAGCTATGGCTGCAAGCGGGGCTATGACCGTGCCTGTTACAGTTGTTACCAAAGAAGATGACACCCAAGAAGTAGTCATAGGCTTTAACTTGCAAAAACTAGCCCCAGCATTAGCATAATAAGATCTATGCAAAAATTTGATACAGCAGTTGTTTTGGGGTCACGCCCGTTAGGCCCGGATTCTTGGGATTTACCTGATCACATTTTTAGAAGTCTCGACAGGGCAAACGAGCTTTTGCGCGCCGATAAAATAAAATATATCACGCTGTGCGGTAAGTGGACGATAAATTTTGATGTTCTTGGTATAGAACAGCCTTTTCAGGAGTGCGATGCCATGGCCGAATACTTAGTAGACAATGGCGTTGAGCACGATGTCCTGCTACGAGAAGATGAATCAAAAGACACTATAAGTAATATCTTTTATTTGAAGCGCCAAATTTTACAGCCACACAACTTTAATAGTCTTTTGTTTATTGCAGCCCAGCCGCGGATTAGGCGTATACAAATTCTGGCGCATAAAATATTGGGCAATTCATACGAACTTGAGTTTGAAGGTGTTGATTGCAGCCCTGAGGAAAGGTCAAATAACGAAGACGCTACGCTTCAAAAACAAAGCGCATTTTTAGAACCGATGACTGACGGCGATGAGTCGTGGTTAGAAAATAAGTTTTTTGAAGATCCATTTTATATAGTGTCGGCCGAAAGGGTGAAAAGAGAGGCTAATGACGAGCCGTTTATGGCGCTGGCGACTGGTAAAAATAGGATAAAACGACTATAATTAAGGATATATTATGACAGATTCTAAAATTCATGACCTTGTTATTGTGGGAGCGGGACCAGCTGCGTTAAGTGCAGCCATCTATACTACGCGTGAAGATATTAAAACCGTACTATACGAAAAAGCTGTACCTGGTGGGCTGATTGCTACTACCGACTGGGTAGACAATTATCCCGGATTTCCCGAAGGCATAGAAGGTCTGACTTTGGGCGACAACATGCGCAAGCAAGCAGAGCGCTTTGGGGCAGTGATTGAGCTTGGCGAAGTGTTGGGGCTCAAAAAAGACGGTGATGTCATAACGCTCGATACAACAGACGGAGACGTTTTGGCCAAGTCCGTACTGATTGCAACCGGAAGTGGATATAAGAAAATTGGCGTGCCCGGAGAAGATACGTTTTATGCCCGCGGCGTGCATTACTGCGCAACCTGTGACGGTGCTTTTTACCGCGAAAAGCGCTTGGTGGTGATTGGCGGCGGTAACTCTGCCGTCCAAGAAGCAATGTTTTTGACCCGCTTTGCAACGCACATCGACATGCTGGTCCGAAGTGACTTTAGGGCAAGTGATGTTTTAGTCAAAGAACTTGAAGAAAAGCATAAGGACAAGATAACCGTTCACAAGCAGGTTACAACCGACGAAATTGTCGGCGAAGACGGGAAGCTCACCAAAGTTGTTGGAACCGACAAGAACACTGGCGAAAAAGTGGAGTTTGAAACCGATGGTGTGTTTGTTTTTGTAGGCCTCCAGCCCAACACAAATTTTCTAAAAGGTAGTGATGTCGAACTTGACGAAATTGGACTTGTTAAAAGCAGTGCCGACTCATTAGCTACTACTGTAAAGGGTGTATTTGTTGCGGGCGACTGCCGAAGCGGTTCAACACTTCAGATTGCCACTGCTGTTGGCGAAGGTGCCACCGCTGCCCTTAGGATTCGTGAATTCCTTGAAGGCCATTTGTAGATATACCTTAGTATTAGCTAAATATAGTTGCATCTGCTACGTAGTTGTTTTACTGTAAGGCTAATGAGTACGGAATGGGACCACGAGTTTCAGCGTTTAGAAAACGGCGAAGTAGCCCATATAGCTACGGCTGAGCTACTAAACTGGCAAATGAGAGCCCTCGTTGAAGAAGAGCCGCAGTACATTGAGGCCCAACATATCTTTAAATCATCATCCGGTAGTATGCATATAAGCAGAGATTTTATGGCAGCTGAGCCGGATGAAATCACCCAATCTATTGAGCTATTTGATGCGCCGAAAAAAGGTGGTGCATGTACTTCACTCGTTAAGTTAATATACTCGCCTGAAGGTATACTGTTACCTTTCGTTAATCAAGATCTAGATGATCCTCTGAGTGACATATTTTCAGTGCTTGATGGCGTGAGGGTACTGAAAGACATCACTCCACAAGAAGCTGGGTTTTTGGATGATCTCGAAGTCTTGTTTGAAGCAGTAGTTCTTATTGATGACGATGAGCAACCCGATGATCTTATTTATGACGTCGGTCGTTGTTTAGCAGAAACAATTAATCGTCGTGCGGTAGTTCATTCTATCAATAGTAAGTATAATTTCTCAAATGCAGAGCAGTCAGTAAAGCTCACTCAAGAACGCTACATAGACATGTCGTTTGGACTGCCACAATTATGCGAAGGTCAGGGTGAGTTTGAGCTTGTTGTTACAAATAAAACAACTCAGTCAGCCATTACTATGACGGGCGGCTATGCACAAGAAATTCTTACGACGGATGCTTATGATCCACAGCTTGGCACTGACATATATCGTTTAGCAACAGTACGAGAACAACAAGATATGGTAATCATGCTTGCCGAGCTCTTGCGTCCGACGCTGTTAAACCGGTCGCCTGAATGGCTTAGCCAGTATTCACATCAGCTTGGATGGTCAATCCATCATGAAGGAATTGATACGTCTAATGCTATCGTTTTAGGCAAAGTACTTCATCGCGTCCGTTCGATGTTTGTGGGTCGGCTTGAAGCAATAAATCATTTTATTCCTGGCTATACCAATCGAAATTTATTGGATGATATCGAATTATATTTAGCGGATCATGATTGTCATCCCAATGGCTTTGCCGTCACGGCAGACGAATTAGTAGACTCTAATAATATGCCAGTAGAAAGACTTGACGGCACCAAGACGCGCACGGCTATTTACTTGGGCACGCGCTTCTTGGAGCCACATGTTGAGCTGCAAAATATTGATGCAGATTACGGTGCTTATTTAGATGTTATTTTGGCAGTTGAAGAAACGACACCAGAAGATAATCCTATGCGCATTGGTTCAATTGCACTGAATCAATGTGAAATGGTGGAATCCGACAAAACGTTTAACTAGCTCACTCGTGTATGCTTTAATGGGTTCAAGGAGATATCATGACAAATAATAAAGTAAAAGTAGTACATAAGGGCGGTCCAGCTGGTGCGGCCTTCTTAACGTTCGTCGGTGCTGCAGTCTACTTCGTACAAAATTCTAATGGCTTTGGTGGGTTTATTCTCGCTATATTGAAGGCCATGGTATGGCCGGCATTTTTCATTCATCGAGTTTTTGAACTCTTGCATCTATAAATATTTTTAAACATGCAGACAGCACAAGTCCTTAAGATGTAAGGTATTAAATTCGCTTAGGTACAAATACGCACTATAAGTTTGCGCCCATGTAATAAGAGTTATTTAAAAGTGTTGCACTTGCCGGGGTCGCCCGTGTTAAAACCGGTGTTGAACCAGCTGACACGTTGAGCCGAGGAGCCGTGGGTCCAGGTTTCGGGGTTTATGCTGCCTTGAAATGTTTTTTGGACGCGGTCGTCGCCAACAGCTGCGGCTTCGTCGGTTGCTTCTTGAACTTCGTTTGGCTCAAAGACGCCTAACTGTGAGACAGAATGAGCCCAGACACCGGCATAACAATCTGCTTGTAACTCTAGCTCTACGGACTGCGTATTAGCATTGCCACCTTTTTGTTTAACCTTCTCATAGGTGCCAAGTTCGTTCTGTACGTGGTGGCCAACTTCGTGGGCGATAACATACGCCTGGGCAACATCACCGTTACTACCACCGAGCTTTTTAAGTTCGTCAAAGAATGTCTCGTCAATGTATATAGTCTTGTCGGTAGGGCAGTAGTGCGGTCCTACGTCTGTGGTAGCGCTGCCACAGCCGGATTGTGTGGTAGTTCTAAACAGCACAAGCTTTGGTTCTGCATATGTCTTGCCATTGTCTGTAAACACTTGCTTCCAAACGGTATTGGTAGACCCTAAGACGGTAGAGGTAAATTTTTCATATGTGTCTAAACCAGCAAACTGTGAAGTGTCGGCTGGTTGCTGCTTTACACCTGACGGCTGCTGCAACTGTTGAAACACAGACTCTAGACTAGGTTTTTGGCCTGTGTTGAGGAAATTAAAAATTAAAACAACGGCGATCCCCACTAACCCGAGGCCACCTCCCCCTAACGCGGCGGGGCTCATACCACGTCGGTCTTCTACGTTGCCAGACCCACCTAACTTATCCCAATACGCCATATACGTTCCAAATCATAATGTAAATGGTAGCAGTTGGACATGACAGCCTATGTGAGAAAAGCTACAGCTAGAAATTACCAAAGGTAATAAGTTCGGACGCCAACAAATCCTACTGCGCATACATATTCTATTTAGTGATACTTTTTAGAATGTCAGGGCGGTTAGTGGTGATGGCAACACGTGGGTAAAATGTGTTGAACCAGCGCATTACTAATGCTTTGTCGACGGCATAGATGGCAACTTCTAATTTGCGCATACGAGCAAACCAGTAGGTTAGTGGGTTTAATAACCAAAAATTGAGGGTTATGCCTGCGAAACCGTTTTTATGGGCAAGATTAGCGACTTTAAAGGCATTGTGACGCTCTAAGGCAAAGCATTGTAATGCTGGCATAGCCTTATGGAATGCGATAAGTTCGGGGTGGTTAAACGAAATAATAGTTGCATTGAGGTCAGATCCATATTGCTTTAAAACCGTTGCAAGATGATCTGACCATGTGTCGTCCTTTGCTTCAATTATGGCCATGGTTTTGCCGCATGCGTCCAAAGCTTCATGCAAAGTTACAAATGGCTCACCATCGAATCGTTTAAGATCTTTTAACTCTTTTAGTGTCAGATTTTTAACATTATCTGTGGATTCCGCTAAACGTTCTAATGTAGCGTCGTGACTCAATACAAATACGCCATCTTTTGCCTGGCGGACGTCAAATTCCACAGCATCAGCACCGGCTTTGATGCCGGCTTGAATGGCTTTGATTGTATTCTCTGGTGCAAGACCTGCTGCTCCACGGTGTCCAATGATTTTCATTACTTCTTAGTGTACAATATAAAGCAGCATAACAGAGAAGCCTAAAAGGAGTATAAATGGCAGATTTTAACCAAATTTATGATGCGGGTGACGTGGACAATGGCAGTATTATCACTGTAATTGAGATTCCAAAGTGGTCGACACTAAAGATAGAATGGAATCGGCATAAAGCAACATTTGAGCTAGACCGTGTTGAACCAAGCATTTTTGCTAAACCAACTAACTATGGCTTTATTCCTCAAACTTTAGATGAAGACGGTGATGAGCTGGATACCTTGCTGATTACTAATGACCCAGTGCCAACCGGAGTTGTCGTTGAGGCTAAGATTCTTGGTATTTTAAACTTTGAAGATGACGGTGAAGCTGACCATAAAGTAATCTGTGTACCTGTTGACGACCGTAACACTGACAATGCATTAAATAATATTGATGACTTGCACGCTCGGTTTAAGCAAAAGATTGAACACCACTTTACTCACTACAAAGATCTAAAAAAGCCGGGCAGTACAAAGGTGCTAGGTTGGGGTAATGTTGACGACGCTAAGGTAGTTATTAAGGAGTGCCAAAAGCGTTGGACAGAGAAATAGTCATGGGATACGAGCTTGTCCCAAGCGGGATGCAGACTAATAGATGAATAATTTGGATAACTACATAAAAACTGCAGAAGAAGCATTAGTGGCGCTACTAAAAGAATGGCGTCCGCGTTTGATGGAAAACACTGGCATAATCAGTTTTGATTTGAAAGCGGACAAGTCAGTTGTGACGAAGTTAGACCGCGAACTGGAACTGGCTATCAAAGACTTATTGCGGCCACTAACCCCTGAAGTTGGTTTTATGGGAGAAGAGCATGGGCTTGAAGGCAGCACCGATATGTATTGGACCGTGGATCCGATTGATGGTACTGAATCGTTTATTCGTGGCTATCCAGTGGCACGGACACAACTTGCTCTAGTTATGGACGGTCAGGCAGAATACGCCTTTTGTTATCAGTTTCCTATGGACAATTTATATACTGCTAGAAGAGGGCAAGGTACCACCAAAAACGGCCAGAAGATCAGCGTTGCGTACAAGCCGCTCGAACGGTGCTGGATTGACCTGTCTCTTAATATGTTTGAGCCAGAACAGTACGATGATGCAAAGCGTTTAAGTGCAGAGATTGCAGATATTGCCGTTGCACATAATTATCTACTGACAGTTGATGGCGTCATGGATGGGCTAATCTCGAGTTTTAATGGTGGCCCATGGGACTATGTGCCACGGGCACTGCTTATGACCGAAGCTGGCCTACGAGTTGGTAATTACGGCAGTATGGATTATGACCCGAACATCATGAGTTTGGTTTGCGCGCACCCGAATAATTTTGAGGCAATTCAGAAACTATTGTCACCCCAAGCATAAGCATATACAATACGCCTATAGAATAAGGGGGCAAAAACGTGAAAACTAAAGTAGCGATCAATGGTTTTGGTCGGATTGGGCGAAATGCGTTTAAGATTGCGTTTGAACGTAGCGATATTGAAATTGTGGCCATCAACGACTTAACGGATACAAAGACCTTAGCGTCATTGCTAAAACACGACAGTAACTACGGTACATACGAGCACGATGTGACTTATGACGAAAGTCACTTGATTATAAAAGGCCAGAAAATCAAAGTTTTGGCCGAGCGAGACCCAGCATTGTTGCCATGGGAAGAAAATAATATTGATGTTGTGATTGAATCAACGGGCTTTTTTGTAGACCCTGCCAAGGCCAAGGCGCACATCTCTGCGGGTGCTAAAAAGGTTGTATTAAGCGGACCTGCAAAAGGCGATGGCGCCACGACCGTTGTGCTCGGTGTCAATGAGGATAAGCTTGAAGTAGCCGGTGACATTATTAGCAACGCTTCGTGCACAACTAACTGCATTACTCCTGTTGCCGCAGTGATTGAAAGCAACTTTGGTATTGAAAAAGCCATGATGACGACCATACACAGCTACACCGCAAGCCAAGCTTTGCAGGACGCCCCCAACAAGGACCTACGAGAAGGACGTAATGCGGCCGAAAATATTGTACCAACCACAACCGGAGCATCAAAAGCGGCTGCCCTGGCGCTGCCAGCACTCGAAGGAATTTTTGGCGGCCTTAGCATCCGCGTACCTACTCCCGTTGTCTCATTGAGTGACTTCGTAATCATAACCAAGCGCCCTGTAACCGTCGAAGAAGTTAATGAAGTTTTTATGAAGGCGTCTAAGACACCGTATTACGAAGGAATTTTGGCAGTAACGGATGAAGAACTTGTCTCACGTGATTTTATAGGCAACAGTCATTCCGCAACCGTTGATATGAAACTTACGGCTGTCATTGGCGGCAACATGCTTAAAGTTGTGGCTTGGTATGACAACGAATGGGGCTATAGCAACCGTCTAGTTGAGGTTGTTGCCGACACTGGTAGACTGCTACACAGCGCTAAAGCCGAGAAATAGAGCAATGAAAGTCTTTGTCGGCAGTGACCATAACGGTTTTACACATCGGGCAGCTCTTGTCAGTTATTTGCAGAAACAAGGTCATGAGGTACATGACGACAGCACTGGGGCTTTAAACCCAGAAGACGATTATCCGGTCTTTGCGCGTAAAGTAACGGCCGATATGCTTGCCTCTGGCGACTCTGAAGTCAGGGGTATTTTGATATGTGGCAGTGGCCAAGGTATGTGCATGGCAGCTAACCGCTTCAGAGGAATTCGTGCCGCGCTTGGGTATGACCGGGAGTCTGTCCGTGCAGCTCGCAATGACGATGACGCGAATGTCTTGTGCCTTGCTGTTCGAACGCTTGAGGGCGAGGGTGGCTACGCGCTTATAGATACTTTTATGCGTACTCCATTTGCAGCAGCTCAAAGATTCTCAAGGCGTATTCAAGAAATGGATCAGATTTAAATGAGTGCAGTAGTGTGCCCAACGGTCACGGCATTTTCAGCTCAAGGCTACGGTGATCAGATGCGGCGTATTCAAGGTTTTGCGATGCGGATTCACATAGATTTTATGGACGGAATTTTTGCACCCACAACGTCAATTGTCATTGATGAAGCGTGGTGGCAACCTGGTCCGGCCGTGGATCTGCACGTTATGTATCAAAAGCCGCTTGATTACCTAGAAGAACTTGTTGCGCTTAAGCCGCATCTGATTATTATTCATGCCGAAGCCAATGAGCCAGAGACTTTCTTGAAAGAACTAGATGGCTTGGGTATTAAAAAAGGATTAGCAGTTTTACAGGCAACAAACATTGAAGACATAAAAGATCTCGTAATGCTAGTAGACCACGTCCTAATTTTTAGTGGAGATTTAGGGCATTTTGGCGGTACGGTTGACATCAATATGCTCAAAAAAGTTGTGCAGTTAAAAGAGCTAAAGCCGAGCCTAGAAATTGGCTGGGACGGTGGAATCAATGTTGAGAATATACAGGCGTTACAAGAAGGTGGCGTGAGTGTTTTGAACGTCGGTGGATTTATCCAAAAGGCCAAAGATCCAGAAGCTGCTTATGATACACTTGAAACAGCACTAAAGAGAGGGACACATGGCTGACCAGCAAACCTATACTACGGAAGAGCTAGAGCTAAAAGCCGTCGCCATTCGTGAGGACATTATAAAAATGTTAGAGCACGCTGGCAGTGGTCACTCGGCCGGTCCTTTGGGCCTCGCAGACATTTTTACTGCTCTTTATTTTGGTATTTTAAAACACGATCCTAATAATCCTGACTGGGAAAAGCGTGACATTCTACTGCTTAGCAATGGTCACTGTGTGCCGGTTCGGTATGCAACTATGGCGCACGCCGGATATTTTGACAAAAAAGAGTTGATGACGCTGCGGCAGTTTGGGTCGCGGTTGCAAGGACACCCCGAACGGCTGCGTCTACCAGGTATGGAAACAACGAGTGGTCCACTAGGGTGTGGGCTAAGCCAAGCCTGCGGAATGGCTTTGGCTTTACGAATGGATAACATTACTCACCGCTGGGTATATGTGGTGATGGGCGATGGTGAGCTTAATGAAGGTAACATTTGGGAAGCAGCTATGCTCGCAAACAAATATAAACTCAGCAACGTAATCGGTATAATTGATCGCAATAATATCCAGATCGACGGAACTACAGAGAGTGTCATGCCGCTCGAGGACCTAAAAGCGAAGTGGGAATCATTTGGCTGGCATGTCATTGAAGTAGATGGTAATAACATCGATGCTTTTATTGATGCGTGTGCAATGGCGCGGGCAATAACCGAAAAACCCGTTATGATTATTGCTCACACCGTTCCCGGAAAAGGCGTGGACTTCATGGAGTATGATTTTAAATGGCATGGTACTCCACCAGATCACGATCAGGCTAAAAAGGCTCTCCATGAACTGCGAACTTTAGAAGGTAAAATTAGGAGCGAACATGAATAAAGCTGAGGCTACACAATGAGCGTCCTACATATTACGAACGTTACAAAAGAGCTTAATAGTGAGCCGACGCGTAAAGGCTTTGGCCGTGGCTTAAAAATGGCGGGCGAGCTTGATAAGAATGTTGTAGCCGCCTGTGCTGATCTGACTGATTCTACCCAAATAGGCATGTTTAAAGAAGCTTTTCCTGATAGATTTATAGAAATTGGTGTTGCAGAACAAAATCTTGTAACTGTGGGTGCTGGCTTGGCTGCAATGGGTAAAATACCGTTTGTCAGTAGCTACGCTGCATTTAGTCCGGGCAGAAATTGGGAACAGATCAGAACCACAATTTGTCTAAACGACCGCCCCGTTAAGATCATTGGTTCTCATGCAGGGCTCTTCACTGGAAAAGATGGCGCCACGCACCAGATGCTGGAAGATATTGCGCTCATGCGCGTGTTGCCAAATATGGTTGTGCTGGCACCGTGTGACAGCATCGAAGCTGAAAAAATGACCTTGGCTATGGCAAAAGACAGCCGCCCAAACTATATGCGCTTAGCGCGCGAGGCAACCCCCGTGTTTACAACTGCAGAAACTCCGTTTGAAATTGGCAAAGCCTACGTGTTTGATGAAGGCAAAGACATCACAATTATCGCAACGGGCACTATGACATATCAGGCGCTTCTAGCAGCAGAAAAGTTATATAAAGATGGCATTGATGCAGAGGTAGTTCATGTTGGCACAATTAAGCCACTAGATAATGAAACAATCTTAAAAAGTGTAAAAAAAACCGGAGCTGTAGTGACCATTGAAGAAGGCCAAATAAACGGCGGGCTTGGCGGTGCGGTTGCGGAGCTGTTAGGAGAAAATTTACCAACGCCAATGATCAGAATGGGCATGAAAGATCACTTTGGTGAGTCTGGTGACCCTATTGATCTCTTTGAGCATTTCGGACTTACTGCCAAGCACATAGCATTGGCTGCTCATCACGTAATTGCTAAAAAATCTAAATAAGGAACTACCCACCATGTCAGATAGCACTGAAAAGTATCAAGAAAACTGTAAAAAAGCCCGTGAGGCTATGAAGCGTGCCCGCGAACAGCATTTTGCAATCGGCGCGTTTAATATAGACAATATGGAAACACTTTCTGCCATAGCAAAGGCCTGCCAGAAACATAATGCACCGGCGATGGTTGAGGTCAGTCAGGGTGAAGTCGACGCGCTTGGTCTCGACAATGTACGTGACCTTGTTGATAATGCTAAAGTAGAATATGGCATTGAAATGTACATCAACCTTGACCATTCTCCGACCGTTGAAGCAGCAAAAAAAGGCATAGATGCCGGTTTTGAATTTATTCATATAGACATTAGCCAAGCCAACCATGACGCAACCGACGAGGAAATAATAAACGCAACCAAAGAAGTAGTAGCCTATGCCGCTGAGACAACAGGAGCTCTCGTAGAAAGTGAACCGCACTATTTTGGTGGTGGCTCCAACGTATTTACTACCGCAATAGATTATGAAGAAATTAAAAAGACTTTTTCAACGCCTGAAGAAGCGAAGAACTTCGTTGAGGCTACGGGAATTGACACTTTTGCCGCTGCGATAGGAAACTTGCACGGCAAATACCCAGTACCAAAGGAACTCGACATTCCGTTGCTCCAAACCATTCGTGATGCGATTGACTGTAACATCTCCCTCCATGGTGGTAGCGATACGCCAGGGCATTATTTTGTAGATGCAGTAAAAGTTGGTGTCACAAAAGTAAACATCAATTCTGACATGCGCTACGCCTTCCGTACAACTCTTGATCAACAGCTCAAAGAAAATCCTACTGAATTTGCAGTCGTAAAACTGATGGAAAAAGTAATTGATGCAGTACAAGCTGTGGTGGAAGAAAAGCTGACATATTATAACTCCATAGGTAAAGCTATCGTATAAATTGCCACCAGTAGCATTACTGTGGCATAATTAGGCATAAGCAATATAAAAAGTATAGGGTGGGGATGAGTAATATAGACGTTTTTAGTATCGGCGACACGGTAACGGATGCATTCATCAGATTGCTTGACGATCAAGCGCACACGTATTCCAACGAACACGGTACATTCCTAGCGATGCCCTTTGGTACAAAAGTGCCGTTTGACCATGCTGAAGTAAAAGAAGCCGTTGGTAATGCGGCCAATGCCAGTGTCAGCTTTGCTCGTCTAGGACTCAATAGCGGGCTTATCTCAAATGTTGGTCATGACCAGCATGGCCGCGATATGATATCTGCGCTTCACAAGAATAAGGTTGATCCGCGGTATGTGCATATCAATCCGGGTAAGGTAAGTAATTATCATTATGTCCTGTGGTACAAAGAAGAGCGGACGATTTTAATCAAGCATGAAGAATATGATTATCATTGGCCAGTTATTCACAAAATGGATATGCCAAAATGGGTATATTTTAGCTCCATAAGTAAAAACAGCTTGCCATTTCATGACGATATCGCCGAATGGCTACACGACAATCCAGATGTTAAGTTTGCCTTCCAGCCTGGCACGTTTCAGATGCAGGACGGAGCAGAGAGACTTAAGAAACTCTACCAGCGCTGCACGGTACTAATATTGAACAGAGAAGAAGCGGTAACAGTTGGTGGTGGCGACCATAAAAATGTCCACGACCTCTTTGACAAACTGCACGCACTTGGCCCAAAGACCGTACTCATCAGCGATGGTCCTAACGGTGCCTATGCCAGCGGTCCTGAAGGCAGATTCTTTATGCCTATTTATCCTGACCCAAACCCACCAGTAGAACGCACCGGTGCTGGCGATGCCTTTGCCTCTACTTTTGTGGCAGCGCTCATCAAGGGTGAGGATCTGAAGGAAGCATTACGATGGGGGCCGATAAATTCGATGAACGTTGTTCAACACGTTGGCGCCCAAGACGGGCTAATGACAGAAGCGCAACTGCGAACATTATTAGAAAAAGCACCAGAGTGGTATCGCCCAACGTCAATGTAGTTTTATGGCTATTTTTAGCAGCTTTTAAATGATATGCTTATGCTAATCTATGTCTAACTTACTTAGCGATTTACTGGGTGCTACTGAGCCGTTGTTTACGCTTTCTGTAAAACAACTCGAAACCGCGAGCGGTCAGTCAGGTGCAGATGTTCGCCTTATCGCAGAAATTATTGGCAAAGTTCAGCTAAAAACCAAAGAGCTAAAACTTGATCCAAGGGATACGACTGGTGAGGAGCTGTACCAGGCGCTTATAAACTTGGTGCGTATGCATGACAGCCACCTTGCTCAACAAATTGGCGGCAAAGACCCCTCCGATGTGCAGGAGATGTTGCCGCTCATCAAAAAAGCTGTTGACGCTTTTAAAATGCCGCGAAGTGCTTGGGTGTTAAAAAGGAGCGTTGCAAAGCGTATGCTCAAGGACACACCGCCTCCAAATATTATGAAACATCTTGGGTACACATCTATTGACTCAATGCTCAAGCGTGAAAATCTGTATGAAATATATGGAGCACTCAGGTTTGCCGAGACTCCGACATGGCTTGTGAAGTTTGATAAAACATATAAGAGCTTGATGCCGTCCGATTTTGAAACCAGAGATATTGAAGTCATTAGCATGTCCAAAGATCGCTGGGGTGACATCGCCGAAGACTTTGTACGTAAGAAGCGCCACAATATTACCCATCTCAAAGAGCTCGGCGTGATCCTGATGCTGCCAACTACTTTAGAAAAGCTTCCAGGGATTACACTTACAGCCATGCCGCTTCTGTTCCATTATATTAATGAGATTCGGCTTTATAGTGCATTTTTTAAGCTTCAACAAGTCAAACCTCATTTCGGTAAAATTATTGCTGAAACATTAGTAGCTGATGTAAGCAAGGCCGCTGTCATGGCTGGATCTCACGTACACTGGCGGGTTATCCAAAGGTATTACGGTAAACTGACACATGAGTATCATCCAGAAATATTTGAACCACATGTTCAGCCAGAAGACCTGCATTGGCGTAAGGCCGAAGAGTATCTCTATGACATTGACCCAGAACTGGCGTTTTGGAAAGATTTAGATTTTGTCGCAAACTTGAGCGGAAAATATCCGGTAAGCTTCAACCTGCTCGACAACAGCATGTCATACAGTACGGGTGCGCATTATGATCAAAGACTGTTTTTCCATATGCGTGAAAGTTTGTGGAACGAACTATTTGTGCGCTATATGGGACAGGCTAACTTAGCTTCGCAGGTATTAAAGCAGCTTGATAACAATATGATTGCACCGGAAAGGCTAAAAATATGATTGAAAAAAAATCAGATAAAGGCGTGGACAAATATCTACTGCGCTATTCAATCTGTGTTTCTGGTGCGGCTGGTGGTCCAACTATTAAAGAGTCACATAACTTAGCAGAAAGTTTAGGCAAAGCCATAGCTGAAGAAGGTCACATCCTGACAACAGGCGCAACAGTTGGACTGCCGTATTACGCTGCCCGAGGTGCAAAGAATGCCGGTGGCGTAAGCATAGGATTTTCACCAGCTTCATCATTTAGGGAGCACGTCTATAAATACCGTTTACCTCATTTTTATTTTGATTTTATTAACTTTACCGGACTTAATTATGTTGGGCGTGACCAGTACCTCGTACAGTCCAGTGATGCCATCATTACTGTTGGCGGGCGTTTAGGTAGCTTGCACGAATTTGTTACGGCACTTGAGTCTGGTAAACCATGCGGTGTGTTGATTGGCAGTGGTGGCGCGGCTGACATTATTCCATCACTCATGGAGCTAGAGCCGCCGTTCAAACATCTCGTTGTATATGACGAAGACCCTATAAGGCTTGTCGCAAAAATTGTTGATATATTAGATAAAGAATCTAAAGATATTAAAATCACGATGAACAAGGACGAGCACTGGTTCTTGGACTCTGCAGATCACGCGGGTTAGTAGAGTAGCCACTAAATCGTCAACGCCGCGCAATTAAATAATCTTGGTATAATAGCTTGATGGCTAAATTCCAAATTAAAAGTAATTACACGCCACAGGGAGACCAGCCTGCAGCAATAACCGCCCTCACCGAAGGGCTTAATAAAGGCCTCAGAGAACAGACTCTACTTGGTGTGACAGGCTCAGGTAAGACATTTACTATGGCTAATATTATTCAGAACATGCAAAAACCAACGCTTGTACTGAGCCATAATAAGACGCTAGCTGCGCAGCTGTATAACGAATTTAAAACTTTTTTTCCAGACAACGCAGTCCATTATTTTGTCAGTTATTTTGATTACTACCAGCCAGAAGCCTACATACCGCGGAGTGATACATATATAGAAAAAGACAGTCAAATTAATGAAGAAATTGACCGTTTACGTCATGCCGCTACGGATTCGTTGTTGCAGCGCCGTGATGTGATTATTGTGGCTAGTGTTAGCTGTATTTATGGAATTGGTTCTGTTGAGGATTATGGTGGCCTGAGTATTACGGTCACAAAAGGTGTACGGACGCAGCGTGACAAATTTATCAGGCACCTGACTGATATCCAGTATCAGCGTAATGATATTGATTTTCACCGCTCAACGTTCCGTGTTCGAGGAGACGTCGTGGACGTGTATCCTGCAAGTGAAGAGTTTGCCTATCGTATAGAATTTTTTGGCGATGATGTTGATCGCATCACAAAAATCGATCCGCTGACTGGTGAGATATTGAAGGAAATGGATACGTTGCGAATTTTCCCTGGCTCGCATTATGTAACACCTTACGACAAACTAAAATTAGCACTTGTACAGATTAAAAATGAATTGGAAGAAAGAAGTGAAGAGTTCGAAAAGCAAGGGAAACTGCTCGAAGTACAGCGTCTGAAACAGAGGACAAAATTTGATATCGAAATGCTGGAAGAGACAGGCTTTGTCAAAGGTATCGAAAACTACTCACGCTACTTGACTAACCGTGAACCCGGCGAACAGCCAGCGACCTTGATAGATTATTTCCCTGATGATTTTCTGCTGTTTGTCGATGAGTCGCATATGACATTACCCCAAGTGCGAGGTATGTATAACGGCGACAGAGCACGTAAGGAAGTCTTAGTAGAACATGGATTCCGGCTGCCCAGCGCCCTCGATAATCGCCCTCTAACATTCTTAGAATTTGAAAAGCATATTAATAAAGTTGTGTATGTCAGTGCAACGCCAGCGGACTATGAGCTTAGCAGGAGTCCTTCTCCTGTGGAGCAAGTTATCCGCCCCACAGGTCTTCTTGACCCACCAATTGAAATTAGACCCGTAGAGGGTCAGATTGACGACCTGATTCACGAAATCCGCGCTACCATTGCCAAGCGGCAACGCGTACTGGTCACAACCTTGACAAAACGTATGAGTGAGGACCTTACAGAATATTTGAAGGACCTAAACATTAAGGTTACCTATCTGCATAGCGATGTCGACACACTTGATCGTACTGACATCCTCAGAGATTTGCGCCTCGGAATTTATGACGTTGTGGTTGGCATTAATCTGCTACGAGAAGGGCTTGATCTGCCTGAAGTTTCGCTAGTCGCTATACTGGACGCTGATAAAGAGGGCTTTTTGCGGAGCGAGCAGGCTTTGATCCAGACAGTCGGACGTGCAGCTCGGCACATAGAGGGTCACGTGATTATGTATGCCGACAGAATTACGGGTAGTATGCAGCGGACTCTGGATAAAACTAATGCGCGGCGCGAAGTTCAGCAAAAATATAATAACGATCATGGTATTACGCCAGAAGGTATTCAAAAATCAATTGAAGCTGGCATGCGGCCGGAACTTTCCGAAGAGGCGAAGACAGCAGCGAATAAGCTCAATCTGAAGAAAATTCCAAAGGACGAGTATAAGAATCTCATCAAAGACCTCAGTGCACAGATGGATCTAGCCAGCCAAAATCTGGAATTTGAGAAAGCAGCTGAACTACGAGACATCATAGCTGACGTGAAGAGCAAGTTGTAACTCCTATAATTTCGTCCTACCATCTCTGTTAAAGTGGTGGTATAGTAGAGTGACATATGGCAGAACTAACTAGGGAAGATGTATTAAAACTGGCTAAGCTGTCTCGGCTGAAGCTTAGTGATACTGAAGTTGAAGAGTTCCAGGCAGAAATTAGTGCCATCCTTGGTTATGTCCAAATGCTGGACGGGGTAGATACTGATGGGCTCAAGCCAACGTACCAAGTAACTGGACTTAAGAACGTTTCCCGACCAGATGTCTTATTGGACTATGGCTACAAAACTGATGATTTACTAAACAATCTTCCAGCAAGCGAAGGCAACTATATTAAGGTCAAGAGGATGCTTGGATGATAGCAACTGAATGGCCGTTAATTTCAGAAATCGCTGAGCAGGTCCGAAGCGGCAAGCTTAAAGCTATTGATATGGTTGAAAAGTCACTGCAAGCCATAGCCCAAAACGAAGAATATAAAGCCATCATTTCAGTGTTAGAAGGCAGCGCACGGTCAAGGGCACATGACATTGATGAAGCAATTGCACAGGGTGATTTGAGTGACGCTTACGGTTCCGGCCGCTTAGCGGGTGTACCATTCATTGCCAAAGATAATTTTTTAGTGTTTGACGGCGAAACAACGGCTGCCAGCAACATCTTAAAAGGTTTTAAAGCACCCTACCAGTCATGGGCAATTGAACAGCTAGAGAACGAGGGAGCTATCTGTGTCGCTAAAGCCAACCTCGATGCGTTTGCGCACGGATCATCGACCGAAAACAGTGACTTTTTCACGACCCTCAACCCGCACGATAAGACTCGGGTACCAGGTGGAAGTTCTGGTGGCTCTGGTGCTGCTGTTGCTTTAGGCCTAGCCCCTTTTGCACTTGGCACAGACACGGGTGGTTCAGTACGTTTGCCCGCAAGCTTTACGGGTTGTGTGGGCCTGAAGCCAACATATGGTTTAGTGTCACGTAGTGGTGTTGTTGCTATGGCCAGCTCGCTGGACTGTATTGGACCTTTAACGCGCACCGTAGAGGACGCTGCCCTTATAGTGGATGTTATGGCTGGTATAGACTCATTAGACTCGACAACAATTGAACGTGATGAAACATCTTATACAAAGCTAGATAGCGATCTAAAGGGTAAGACTGTCGGCATAGTCAAAGAATACATGGGCGAAGGCCTAGACCAAGAAGTTCGGGCATTAATTGACGCCGCTATTAGAAAATTAAAAGATGCTGGTGCCGAAATAAAAGAAATAAGTCTGCCATCACTGCCGTTGGCTCTGGCAGTTTATTATGTTGTTTGCCCAGCTGAAGTAAGCAGCAACCTAAGTCGCTATGATGGCCAACGATTTGGTTACAGCGACCTAAGCGCAACAACCCTCGATGAAAGTTATGAAATGTCCCGAGAAAAAGGCTTTGGCAAGGAAGCAAAGCGCCGAATAATGATTGGGACATACGTACTGAGCTCTGGCTATTATGATGCCTACTACAAAAAAGCCCAGACGGTGCGTACCAAACTGATCAATGAGTTCAGTAAAGCATTTGAAACTGTAGATTTCTTGATAGGTCCAGTTGCTCCAACGATCGCCTTCAAGATTGGTGAGAACAGTAATGATCCACTCAAAATGTATCTGATTGATATTATGACCGTAGCCGCAAACTTGGTTGGCATCCCCTCTATTAGTGTGCCGTGTGGTACCAGTGTTGGATTACCAGTTGGTTTGCAAATAATGGCAGCTCAAAAACACGACAGAGCACTGCTTGGCCTTGCAAAAGCGTACGAGGAGCTTGCAGTATGAGTGCCGAACTTTTAATCGCGGTAGTTGGAGCTGCTGTTGCGCTCGCAGGATTAGTAACATTCTTTATAAAGAAACCTAAAAAGGATTTAAACCGGCAACATTTCCGAGCAAAATGGAAAGAGTTACAAAAATTATGTGCAAAAACTGAGACCTGGGGGTTGGCAGTAATCCAGGCCGATTCGTTGCTGGATGAAGCTTTAAAAAAGAAGCATTTTAAAGGCAAGACTATGGGTGAACGGCTAGTCTCTGCGCAGAGATCACTGACCAACAATGATGGTGTGTGGTTTGGACATAAACTCCGCAACCAGCTTGTGCACCAGACTGATGTGGCACTGCGCGAAAAAGACATCAAACATGCACTTATTGGCATTGGCCAAGCATTGAAAGACCTTGGGGCATTATAATGAGCGACTTCCTGACCACCATTGGAATTGAATGTCACGTTCAACTCAAAACTATGACAAAGTTATTCGCCGGGGTCGATAATGATGCGCGTACCGCAGCCCCTAACACGCTGATTTCACATATATGCCTTGGTATGCCGGGCGCGCTGCCGGTTTTAAATGATAAAGCTGTTGAACTGTCCGTTAAAGCCGCATTTGCACTCAATACTACGCCACAACTTTTTAGCAAATTTGACCGTAAGCACTATTTTTATCCCGATCTGCCTATGGGCTATCAGATTACGCAGTTCGAAGAGCCGATTGTGCTAGGAGGACATGTGGACATTATTATTAACGGCGAGCAAAAGCGTATTGGAATTACACGTGCGCACCTTGAAGCTGACGCCGGCAAGTCAACGCATCCTAGTGGAGCAGAGTATAGCTTGGTTGATCTTAACCGCGCCGGTACGCCACTGCTTGAAATTGTTAGTGAACCAGACATGCACACCGCTGCCGAAGCACGGGCCTACGCTCACGAGCTATATCTTTTAATAAAGTATGCTGACGTCAGCGAAGTTAATCTGTACCACGGCAATATGCGCTTTGATGTAAATGTCAGTGTTAGTAAAGACCCGAATGTGCTGGGTACAAGGAGCGAAACAAAAAATCTTAATTCATTTAAAAGTGTTGAAAAAGCCGTTGAATACGAAGTAAAACGCCAAATAACTATATTGCAAGATGGGGGAACTATTGTCCAAGAAACACGTGGCTGGGACGATTCCAAACAAAGCACCTTTAGCCAACGCACAAAAGAAGACGCACATGACTATAGATATTTCCCCGATCCAGACATACCACCCGTTCAACTTGAAGAGTCATTTGTTAAAAAAGTGAAAGCATCAATGAATCTATTGCCTAGAGACTATCGTGCAAAATTCGCAGACTTGGGTATAGACCCTAAAGTAACTGAAGACATCGTAAATGTCCCAAGGACTAGTATGCTAATAGCTAGAATATTGGACACAGCAGGGCCAGAACATGCAAAACGCATTGCTTTTTGGACGGTACAAAAAACAGATGACAGTGACGCTAATCCAGACGCTGAAAATGCCGAAGTTGTCATTGATGATATCAAGCTTATTAAACTGTCGGAACTCGTTTCTACTAATAAACTTAGCTCCACAGCAGCCAAAGAAGTGCTAAGAGAAATGCAGCGAACGAATGGTGAACCAGAAACAATTGCGACAGAGAAAAATCTGATTCAAGAGTCAAACGAAGATGAACTGAGCAAGATTGTTGCGGAGGTCTTGTTGGCTAATCCAAAAGCTGCCCAGGACGTTAAGAACGGCGAGATGAAGGCCATCGGATTTCTGATAGGCAATGTTATGAAAGCATCAAGAGGTAAGGCAAACCCGCAAGTAGTCCAGATTATTATTAAGGAACAACTACAAAAATGAACGTATTTACAAAGGTAAATTCACGCGTAGACAAAAGAGGCAGTGGGACATGCCTAAAGTAACCAAAGCAGTTATTGCCGCCGCCGGGTTTGGGACGCGCTTTTTGCCCCAGACCAAAGCAATGCCAAAAGAGATGTTGCCACTTATTGACAAACCTATTATTCAGTATGTAGTCGAGGAATTAGTAGCCGTAGGTATTAAAGACATAATCATAGTCACTAACTCTACGAAGCGAAGTATCGAAGACCACTTTGATAAGCCGGCCGCCGACCTTATACAGAATCTTCAACAAGGCGGACCAAGTAAGGCACATTTACTACAAGAAATTCAAAAAATAAGCGAGCTTGCTAACTTTATCTATGTGCGTCAGAAGGGCCCATACGGGAACGGCACACCGCTTTTAAATGTTGAACATCTTATTGGAGATGAGCCATTTATTTATACGTGGAGTGATGATTTTATTAAGTCTACGCCTCTTAGGTTTCAGCAAATGATTGATATATACGATGAGTTTGGCTCAACAGTATTGAGTGCTATAAAGGCTGATACAGACGAGGATTATAAGCGATATGGCTATGCCGGCGGCAATACATTACGGCCAGGACTTATAGATGTCAAAACAATTGCCGAAAAACCTGGACGAGCTAAAGCGCCTTCAGACATGGCCACCGTCAGTGGCTGTCTGCTGACACCAGAAATATTCAGTTATCTTCACAAAGCTGCAGACGATAGATCAGAAGGAGCCGAGCTGTATTATAACGATGCGTTTGCCCATATGATACAAGACGGCAAGCAGATCTTTGCGGCCGAAATTCAAAATGCAAAATATTATGATGCAGGCAATAAACTGGAGTATCTGAAAACGGTCGTTGATTTTGCGTTACAACACGATGATATTAGTGCGGATTTTAAGAAATACCTTCAGTCAATACTATAAAACATTGTGATAATTATCTTACACCCAATAACACATAGGAGCGTATAATAGAGATTATGGATATGACAGAAAAAATACTTGTAGTTTTCCTTTCAGTTTTCTTGGCCTTGTTTTTGTTGCTTGCAACAGTACTAGCTATTAAACTCATAAACCTTACTAAAAAAATGAATGAAATTGCAGACACCGCGCACGAAATAGTTAATAAGGCACATGATGTCGTCGATAAAGTAGAAAACGTATCAGACATGTTTAAAAAGACCGCCGGACCATTAGCTCTTGGTAAATATTTTTTGAATATTGCCGAGACGGTTACTAAATACAAGAAAGGAAAATAATTATGGCAAAATCATCAGGAAAATGGGCAGCAGGCGCAGCAGTTGCAGGAATTGCGGGCTTCGTAGCTGGTATATTGACTGCACCTAAGAGCGGTAAAGAAACACGTATAGACATAAAGAATGCAGCATTAAAATCCAAGTCAGATGCAGAGAAGAATTTAAAATCTTTACATAGCGAACTTAATGTTAAGCTTGCAGACGTCAAGGAAAAAGGCGGAGAACTAAAAGGTAAGGCAAAAGACGAATATGACGTCATTATAGATAAGGCTAAAACAGCTAAGGAAAAAGTCCGTGAAGTTCTGAGTGCAATGCATGACGGCAACCCTGATGATCCTGAGCTTAAAAAAGCACAACAAGATGCTAAAGATGCACTTAAGAATCTTGATAAGTATATTAAAAAGTCCTAAGTAACGTCATGCCCAAGAAAAAAACTCAAAAAGAGTACGAAGATCTAGGCAGAGCGGTATCATCAATTTTTGAATCAGGCTATTTGGATAAAAAACAGGCTTACAAGACAAGCTTCATTAAGGGACTTGTTGGAGGGCTTGGGGGTGTTATTGGTGCCACAGTGCTGGTTGCACTCCTAGTATGGGTGCTTTCGTTATTTGGTAGTGTCCCACTTGTCGGTCGTTTTAGTGAGAGGCTAAACAATACTGTGAAAAGCGCTAGAAGGTAACTCCTAATCTAAGCGAACAGCTGTAATTTCCTATATACTAGTAATGATATGGGAGATGATAAAAAACTACTACAGCCGACTGATTATGTGCATCTGCATAACCACTCGCATTATAGCTTGCTAGACGGACTTAGCAAAGTACCGGCGATGCTGGACCGTGCGCAAGAAATGGGTATGGAAGCAATGGCTCTGACTGATCATGGTACTCTAAGCGGTTCGATTGAATTTTATAAAGAGGCAAAAGCGCGGGGTATCAAGCCAATACTCGGTATGGAAACATACGTCGCATCTAGAGCACATACTGACAAAGACGCGAGCAAAGATAAAGTCTACTATCACCTCATATTGTTAGCCATGAACTACAAAGGCTATCAAAACCTAATGCAACTGTCGACAACCGCCAACCTGCAAGGTTTTTATTATAAGCCGCGTATAGATCACGAGCTTTTAGAAAAGTATAACGAAGGTTTAATAGTCCTTAGTGCGTGTATTGGTGGCGAAATCGGTGATGCTCTACGTCAAGGCCAGTACAAACAAGCCAAAGAAACAGCGGAGTGGTACAAAAAAGTTTTTGGTGATAGGTATTACCTCGAACTGCAGGATCATGGTCACGAAGAGCATCCGGCTAAATGGGACGAACAAGTAGCTGTAACTACAGAAACAGTAAAGCTGGCGGGAGACGTTAGTATACCGCTTGTCATAACGTGCGATGCCCATTATTTGACACATGAGGATCAAGAGGCGCATGAGATTTTGTTGTGTGTACAAACGGGGTCCTTCTTGTCTGACGAGAAGCGTATGAGTCTTAAGAACTTCGAGTTACATGTGACGGACCCGAAGGAAATTATTAAACGCTGGGGTGCAAAACATCCTGATGCAATCACTAATACCAAGGCCATAGCTGACCGTTGTGATATTGAGATAGAACTTGGCAAAATTCTCATACCAAAGTTTCCGGTACCTGAAGGCGAAGACGAACAGTCTTACCTGCATAAGCTTGTCTATAAGGGTCTTGCCTGGCGTTATGGGGGTAAGAGCATGGAGGCAGCAACCAAACTAGATATTGCATCTGCTAAAAAAACCTTGCCAGAGAACGTGTTGGAGCGCGCTGCATACGAGCTAGGTGTCATTGAAAATATGAGCTTTAATGGCTATTTCTTAATCATTTGGGATTTTATTAATTGGGGTAAAAATGAGGGTATTGTCTTTGGGCCAGGCCGTGGATCAGCTGCTGGTTCAATCATTGCCTATGGCCTGCGTATTACGGAAATTGATCCACTCAAATACGACCTGTTGTTTGAGCGTTTTCTTAATCCTGATCGTATTAGTATGCCAGATGTAGACATCGACATACAAGATACCAGGCGTGATGAAGTTATACAGTATTGTGTCCGAAAATATGGGGAAAACAGGGTGGCTAATATTGTCACGTTTGGTAGGATGGCAGCACGTAATGCGGTGCGAGATGTAGCACGTGTACTGCAAGTCCCATACATAGAAGCTGATCGTTTAGCAAAGATGATTCCGCCACCAGTACAAGGACGCCATATCCTGCTGGCAACATCGTTGGTTGATAATGCTGAGATGCGTGTTGAAAATGACACTAACGAACAATCTGCACGCGTATTTGAATTAGCCGTAAAGCTGGAAGGGACAATTAGGAGCCACGGCGTACATGCAGCTGGCGTGGTGATTGCGCCTGATGACATTGTGAAGTTTGCCCCACTTGAAATGGCTCAAAAGGGCGTGGTGTCCACGCAGTATTCCATGAACCCGATAGAAGAACTGGGGCTTCTCAAGATGGACTTTTTAGGCCTTAGCAACCTAACTATTATAAAAAATGCACTGCGTATTATAAAGAAAGTATATAAAAAAGATATCGATATCAGCATAATTCCACTTGACGATATTGCAACATACGAGCTCTTGCAACGCGGCGACACAACTGGAGTGTTTCAGCTTGAGTCAGCTGGTATGAAGCGCTATTTAAAGGAACTTAAACCAACTTCTTTTGATGATATTGTTGCTATGGTTGCATTGTATCGTCCTGGTCCAATGCAGTTTATTGACAGTTTTATTAAGCGCAAGCACGGCGAAGAAAAAATAACCTATTTGCATCCCGGTCTTGAGAATTCCTTAAAAAGTACCTACGGTATCATGGTTTACCAAGAGCAGTTCATGCAGGTCTCAAAAGAATGGAGCGGTTTTACCGGTGGACAGGCCGATACGCTCAGAAAAGCGGTCGGAAAAAAGAAAATCGACATCATGCGTAAAGTAAAAGCAGAGTTTGTTAATGGTGCAGTTAAAGTTGGTGGAGCGAGTACGCAGGTTGCAGAGAAGTTCTGGGACCAACTAGAAGAATTTGCTAATTACTGTTTTAACAAATCACACGCTGCATGTTATGGCCTTATTGCATACCAGACGGCATACCTAAAAGCTCATTATCCTGCGGCATTTATGGCTGCTGTTATGACCAGTGATTATGACGACACGGATCGTTTAGCCATTGAAATCATGGAATGTAAGCACATGGGAATTGAAGTATTAGCGCCTGATGTTAATGAATCATTTGTTGAATTTGCTGTTGTACCTACGGGTGACCCACTCCATGATCCTATCCGCTTTGGCATGAACGCCGTAAAAAATGTCGGAACAGGAGCTGTTGAAGAAATTTTACGAGCGCGTACAGATGGCAGATTTACAAGTTTGGAAGATTTTTTTAGTAAGGTTAATCCCCGTGTCGTAAACCGTAAAGCCATGGAAAGCTTGGTCAAATCGGGTGCATTTGACCGCTACGGTGCACGGAATTTGCTCCTCCATAATATCGATATGTGCTTGGCTTTTGCGGGCCGCATCCAAAAAGAATCTATGAGTGGACAAGAAGATCTATTCGGTAACTCTGTTGAAATACCAGAGCATATGAGGCCAAAGATAAGCTTGGAAACTGGCGGAATAGACTACACGCCCGCCGAACAACTTAAGTGGGAGCGTGAGCTGCTTGGACTTTATTTATCACAACACCCGTTAAAGGCGTACGAGACATATTTAGAAGAATTAGCTGTATCACTTAGTGATTTGAAACCCGAGATGGATGGCAAGCTAACAGTTATTGGTGGGGCGATTACTGACACGCGTGAAATAGTGACAAAAAATGGTCAAAAAATGGCTTTCGTTAAAATTGCTGATATGAGTGGCGATACAGAACTCGTGTTATTTCCGAGCATTTACCAGCAAACAGCCGGCATATGGGAACGTGACCGTGTCCTTCTTGTTCGCGGTAAGGTTAATGCTAAAGACCGCGTAACAGGCGAGCTCCTGCAGGACATTAAGATACTTGTTGACGAAGCACGTGAGATCACGCCAGAACAAGCGAGTGTCTATCAGTCGACCGGTAAGCGGCAGAAAATACCTTCAAGTAAAACAACTGCTACGCTAAAAAAAGTAGTTACTGAATCAATTAAGGACAAGCGAGTGTATGTGCGTCTTATGAACTCTCAGGACGAAAAAATGCTTACTGCACTCAAGCAGATTATGGATGATTATACTGGATCCACCGAAGTTGTGCTGGTACTTGGAGAAGATGATCGAAAACAGATTATAAAACTTCCATCAGGAATAGAACCGTCTAAAGACGCAATGAGTAAACTCCGTGCTGCCATTGGTACTGAGCAAGTGGTACTGCAATAAATACTCAGTTGCAATGCTTTACCTTAAATAGCTACTAAGTTTAGATGTAGTATAAAAAACAAGAGCTAACGGACGAGTCCGCTTGTTTGTAACAAACTAAAACCTAAGAATATAAAACCAATAACTGCTAAATCAATGTGTAAGTGCTTTAGCATAAAATGTTCGCCCGCTAGAACGAGGTGTTTAATTTGACGTCCACGCTCCAGTAACCAGAAGAAACCAACGCCGATTATTGAGAATACCAAGAGTGTACTGCTCCAACGGGCACTACCACCTGTTAAGAGCTGAATACGATTTACGTGGGCTTCTTTAGCTGTTGGCGCCTCTGCTGCCGCTGTTTTTTCTGCACCTAAAGATTGGCTAATTTTTTGATTACTATCGGTAACTTTTGCAGGAACTGTTTGTACCACTGTAGTTTGAATTACTTCAGCATTTGATGGAGTATTAGTTACAGGTTGTGCTGGTTGGGTTGGGGCTGGCGTACTTTGAACAGGTGCGGGGGGAGCTGGTGCGGGCTGGCTGAGTGGTGCACCGTACATTGCAACTACTACCGTTTGCTCACCGCTATCAACATAATTTGCACTGTTAGCAAAGCCAAAACCTACCTCTGTAAAGCTAGTACTTAGTAGGTTTTCGCGATGCGGAGGACTATTCATCCAGCCGGTAATGGTGTCACTACTCGTTATAAAGCCGTAGGCCAGATTTTCGCCCGCTGCTTGATATTGATAGCCCGCATTTGAAATAAATACCCACGGTTCTTCACCAGTCGGTGAGGTGTGCGACCAATAATTGCGCGTAACCATGTCATTGGCTTTTGTTTGGGCAGCATTGGAAAGTTGTGAGTTGTAACTGAGGTTTGCGACGCCATTTCCTGAACGTTGAGCATTTGTTTGCGCCAACAGGTCCGAGCCACTCATGGATGTTGCATAACTGAGTACCGCATGACGTGAAGAATGTGTAATTTTTGAAAGCGCTGAACCAGGCAGGCTTAAAGAGATGATAAAAAATACTACTGCAGGCAAAAATTTTAATGCATGCACAACAGGGCTACGAGACTTTTGAGCCGCTTTACGTGTGTGTGAGTTATTCTTGGGACTATGCCGTTTGGTAGTTTTTGTTTTCATTGTACTTACGCTATTATATCTTATTATCACTTATTATAAAGCCTCTTGCGGCAAGGGCTTACTGTAGCGTTTTCTCATGCTCATTACGAAATACAGTTAAAGCGTAGTTGATACAGTGCCATTGCTGCAGCCTGGACAACATTAAAAGATTCTTTTGTGCCAAACATTGGGATAACGAGAGTCTGATCTACTTGTTCTAATAGTTCTTCCGAGATTCCGTTTACTTCGCTTCCCAGTAGGAGCACGCATTTGTCAGGCGCACTGAACTTAGTAATATCTATAGCTATAGAAGTTTGTTCCAGCGCAAGAATCATATAGCCTTCTGTACGTAAACGTGAAAGTACTGTGAAAACTTCATCCGATTGTTCCCATTTGACCATATGTTCTGCCCCAAGTGCAGTTTTATGAATTGCGGCGTCTAGCTTTAGGGCGATATGTGGAAGACGCGTGTCATGTGACATCAGGGGGTAGGGCGTGTAGCCTGTTAAATAAACTCTATCAACCCCAAGCCCTTCGGCAGTACGAAGCAAAGAGCCAATGTTGTGGGTACTTCGAATGTCATGAGCAATAATAATAATTGAACGCATAATACTGCAACAAGCCTAAAGTTATAACTATGATCAGTCAAGTTATAAACTGCGTGCTACATGTGCTCGCTTATGCTTTAATTAGAGCATATGTCACAAGATGCTCGGCTCGATGAAGAAGTTAATACGCAGCGCCGAGCTCAGGTATTAGGGCTACAGTATATTGATACCTCAAAAGTTGCTGAACCTAAGCTCTATAAAGAGTTGCTCACCAATCAAGAATTATATAGTTTAAAGGTCATACCAGTGATGGTAGACAAAAGCCACGTACTATTTGGTATTACTAACACTACGTCTCAACAAACTATGAAGTCTTTGACTCAACGTTTTTTGGACCAACGAATAAGTTTTGGCCTTATTTCTGAAACGGGTTATAGCAACTATATGAAATTATATGATCCGCCTAAAAAAATTGTCTACCAAGACATTGCCCTTAACACGGCCGGTAGCCAAGGTCTGATTGAACGAGTAACTTCTATGCTCAAAGAAATTAAACCAGACGACATGTTGGCCTATCTGGTCGAACAAGCGCACAATCTCGCGGCTAGTGACATCCATATGGAATGTCAGCATGAAAATGTTCGCTTGCGCTTCCGTATTGATGGAGTTTTGCACCCAATTGGAACATTAGCATTTGAGCGTTATAGGACGTTGATGGCCGTAATTGCCAGTGCAGGAAATATTTCAGCCTCTGACCCAAATGCCCAACAGGGTCATATTTCTGAAGATATACGCATGGCAAACGGCAGTATGGTTAGGGTAAATGTACGGCTTGAAACTGTCCCAACTGTGAATGGTATCGACGTCGTTATGCGTCTTTTCAATATGGATGCCAGCAACTACACGCTTGATAGGCTTGGACTATCGCAAGACGAAAGAGCAATCGTAGATGCTATCATTTCAAAGCCTTCAGGGCTCGTTTTGGTAGTTGGCCCGACCGGTTCAGGAAAAACAACCACACTTTATTCAATTCTCAACACCCTCAACAGTGACGATCGCAAGATTATCACTGTTGAAGATCCCGTTGAGTATCAGTTCCCTGGAATTGTCCAGATACCTGTTAATACACAAGCTGAAGGCAACGATGGCAGTTTTGCTGCTAAGCTTCGAGCCATCCTACGGCTGGACCCAGACATTGTCATGGTGGGTGAGATTCGTGATAACGACACGGCTAAAACTGCACTGCAGGCCTCACTAACTGGCCACCTCGTCCTCTCCACCTTCCATGCATCTTCTGCCGCCGCCGCTCTGACTCGTCTAGAAGACATTATTGGTGCTAATCCTTTGTTTGTATCTGCCATTCGACTTGTCATGGCCCAACGGCTTATCCGAAAGCTCGATGACGCCTCAAAACAACCGTACCCAGCCACGCCTGCAGAGATCAATATTATTAATTCGGTCATTAACACGCTCCCGGCCCAATACAAAAAACCAGATCTCACTAATCTACAGCTGTATAAAGCAGGGAGCTCGGTAGATAATCCGTATGGATTCAGTGGTCAGCTCGCACTGCGTGAACAGTTTACAATGAACGGTCCCATTCGCACTCTGCTTGAAACCCAACATCAAACACTTTCAGCACAGACAATAGAAGAAGCAGCCATTGCGAGCGGAATGTTAACAATGCTACAAAAAGGTATTCTTAAAGTCATAACTGGTGAGACAACCTTGGACGAAGTGTACCGTGTTGTTGGCTAAAAAGTCTGTTTACGGGATTAAAAGAATGTCCAGGTTCAGATAGATAAGCGCCACTTCTAGAATACAATTAGGGTTCTAGAAGGAGTTACATATGCACACGGGTTCTCAGACCCGGATTGGTACGGTGGTACCCAAGCTGGGGAGTATTAAACAAACGGTCAGCTTAAGTAAACAGGCCAAGCTTCGTTTAGCCTGGATCGACTACTACCACACGCATGGCAACAACGCCCGGTTAACCTGCCGCCACTACGGCATTGCCCACCGCACCTTTTATCGCTACCTGAATCGCTTCAAGTTGCAGGGTTTGGCAGGACTGGAAGGCCGCTCTCACCGGCCTAAGCAAGTCAGACAGCCGTTGACGCCACTGCCCGTTGTCGACCTGGTGCGTAGCTTGCGTAAAGCAAACCCGGAATATTCTAAGTACAAACTAGCTGTTATTCTCAAACGGGATTATGGCTATTCACTGAGCGCCTCTAGCGTCGGCCGGATAATCTCCCGCTACAACCTATTCTTTACACCGCCAATGAAACCAAAGAACCACCCAGCCCGACGCAAACAGCTTATCCGTCTCCGTAAACCCAAAGACTTTACTGCAGACAAGCCTGGCCGGCTGATTGAGTTTGACGTCAAGCACTTGCCCAACCTTGGTAGCAAACGCTACGGCTTTGTAGCCGTAGACGTTGTCAGCAAACAGGCGACGGTACATGTCGCCCAAACGATCTCAAGTCACCAAGCTGCCATTGCCTGGAAGAAGACAGTTCACCAGCTAGGTTTGCCGGTGGCGGTGCTGACCGACAACGGTAGCGAGAACCTTGGAGCTTTCGCCGACCTACTAAAAGACCTGCCAACTGAACATTACTTTGCTCGTCCCCACACACCGAAAGACAAGCCCCACGTTGAACGACTGATTGGCTCGATTGAGCGGGAATGCCTCCAATGGGGTGGGGTTGCCACCGACCTACAAGACCAATAGCTGACAATTACCAGCTGGCTCAAGAAGTACCACAGTTACCGACCGCACCAGTCCCTCGGATACTTGACTCCGGACGAATACCAAGCCAAACTAAGAACTGAAGAAGTGGCGCTCATCATATGAACCTCCACAAAGACTTTCATTCGTTTAACAGATGTGATATACTCATGTAAACGAAATATTAGTGTAGAGGACTTACAACCATGCCATCTGTTATTGAGATTATTACCAACCGTCAAAAAAAACACCAAGTTGTCGATGTAAGAAGCGGCGATACTGTTCGTGTGCACCAAAAGATTCGTGAAGGAGCCAAAGAGCGTATTCAGATTTTTGAAGGTCTCGTTATCCGTACTGACCGTAAAGGTTCTCTCAGTAGCAGCATTACTGTTCGCCGCATCAGCAGTGGTGTTGGTGTTGAAAAGTCATATCTCCTCCATTCGCCTCTAGTTATGAAAATAGAAGTTACTAAGCGTTCAAAGGTGCGCCGAAACTACCTTACCTACATGCGTGCACGCAGTGGTAAATCAGCACGTTTGAGTGGTCAAGACTTTGATAAGTCAGCAGTAAACACCATCAGTGACCCAGTTATGGAAGCAGAAATTGAGCACGTTAAAGAAGAGGCCGAAGCAGCGCACGAAGCTGAAGCAGCAGAAAAAGCAGCAGTTGATGCAAAAGAAGAAGCCATAGCCGAAGAAGCACTTAAAGCTCACGACGCTGCTAAGTAGTATTATTTGTAAGACACTATACAATGGCTCCTAGAAATAGGAGCCATTTTTATGATAGGAATTGACGAAGTAGGTAGAGGATGCTGGGCAGGACCACTTCTAGTGGCGGCTGCTCGCCAGGTTACTTCGCTACCCCAAGGTTTAGACGATTCTAAAAAACTGAGCAAAAAACGACGTGAACTATTATTCCATGACATCACGTTAAGTTGTGACATTGGAGAAGGATGGGTATCACCTTTTGAAATCGACGCATTAGGACTTACGAAGGCTATGCAACTCGGGGTTTTGCGGGCGCTGGCACATTTAAAAGCTGCTTTGGATGAAGAGATTATAATGGATGGTCTTATTAATTACTGTGACCCCACTTTTGTGAACGTTACATGCATAGCCAAAGCTGACAGCTTATATCCGGTTGTCAGCGCAGCAAGTATTTATGCAAAAGTGATACGTGACAAATATATGGCAGCATTAAGTGGCAAGTATAAAGTTTACGAATTTGCACATCACGTCGGATATGGCACCAAGCTTCATAGCGATATGATTACGTTGCACGGCATAAGTGACTTACACCGCTTATCGTTTGCTCCGGTCGCAAGATTTGCTACTTTATAACTCATGCATACTACTGCTATTGGCACTAAAGGTGAAAACGTTGCGGCTCAAGAATTGGTGCGCTTAGGTTATGGAGTTCTAGAACAAAACTGGAAAACAAAATGGGCCGAAATTGATATTGTAGCTTGTAAGGACGGCATAGTATTTTTCGTTGAAGTGAAATTCCGTGCAACAATGAGCCAAGGTGATGGCTTTGATTATATTACTGATAAAAAGCTTCAGCATATGATCCGTGCGGCCGAACTGTGGGTGGTTAAAAACGACTGGTCAGGAGAATATCAGTTACTTGCAGCGGCTGTTGGCGGTAGTGACAAAAGTGTTGAACTGAGAGAAATTATGTAAACGCATTGTAAAATTACTAATAAGATTGTATTATTCGGGCATCATGAGCACGGAAAATAATTCGGCCAGCACAGCTGGTCATTTTACTGCCAACAAAGAATGGCAAAATAGCACAAAGACCCAGCTTGATGGCTATTTGATGATGCACGCAAATGGTAGTTTGCCACTTGTGCGCCGTTCGTCTGCCAAGGATATCGCTGCTGTAGAAGAATGGGCCGAAAACTTTAATACTTATTCACGACAGTACCATATTGGAATAACAACTGTAGGTTTTGCATCAGGCGAGCTGTCTGTAAGCAACGAAGCGCTATATTTAAGAGCTACTAACTCGTTGAATGGTCGTGATACAATTCACGAGATTTCGATATCTAGAGATACTTCATTGGAAAGCAGTGACATACTTCCAGCGGTATTAGTAGAAAGAATCACGTTACCAAAAGGTTTCGCTACAGTTTCAATGCTAGACATGGATTTTGAAGAGAGACAACCACTTGCATGTGAGCTAGCAGACAGCTCTGAGTTGGCGCTTAGTGTACTTCGCGCTGCGTTTTTACTCTGTAAGTTTACCGCACAAGCCTAGGATAGGAATTCTAATACAGTCTTTAGATCACGTTTCTTCCAAGCAATTTGCCAGGCAAGCATTTCAGCGCCTTGTTTGATGGACCGATCCATACCAGGAGATTTCTTATCTTCAAAAAATGCTATATACGTTTGTAAAAATTCTGGGTTACTAAAAGCGCGGCCGGCATAAATTGGTGTGCGATGAAAGCTCAGATCACTACCAAGCTCACGCTCTAACCATCCCCAGTTCTTAACCATCCATTGCCAGGCAGCATCCTTAGCAAAACGGTTCGAATAACTATAAGCAAGCCAATACATCGCATCTTGCCGACGGACATCATCTGTACTGATCAGAGCCAAAGCTTTATCAATAAGTGCTGGCTGTTTAAAGGCCGTTAGGGCGGCGGCAAGTGTAGTACGTTCTTCGCTACTTGAACTGTCGTTATGTAATTGCAGTAACTTGTTGAATGTAGCGCTGTCGCCGTTACGGGCGGCGGTTGTATAGATAATCCCACGGAGATCGGCCGGCACATCTTCTGGTTCATTCATGGCATTAAAACGGTTCAAGCATTCCTTAACGGTACTTTGTTCGTCTGCACCCGCATTAAGACCAATGATGGTTGGGCGCAGCAGTCTGTCAAAGTGGCTGTCTTTTGATTTTTCTTCCCAGCCGAGACGCTTTAGCTCGTGAGCCGTTAAACCAATTATAAATGGCTTGATTGCTTCACGGACCATGTCGTCGTCCATAACACGTCTAATTTCGGCGATGTTATGCGTAATAATATCCCAAACCGCGGAGTTATCTTCGCCTTTATATGAGCTTAGTAGTTTGAGTGCTGCTGCAAGACTAGTATAGCCAGCTTTAGCAGCCTCAAAACTGTCTGCTAACAATCCAAGGCGATCGAGTGGCGGGAGTGTACTTATTATGGGAGCCAGCGCTTCAATGTTAGCCGCATCATAGATGGTGCGATAAAAGCCATTTTGTCCCTGGTTAATCTTAGTTGAGACAACTGTGTTGTAGCTAGCTACTGCGCCACTAAAGCTCTCAGGGGCATCCTTCTCTCCTAAGACAGGGATTGGCCAATGTTTTACGCTCGGATTGGCGGGCTTTTCAAGGTAAAAACGCTCTTGAGTCATGCTTGTATTATTGTCTGCGTGTGAAACAGAAACTATTGGGAATCCACGCTGAGACGTCCAAGCATGCATAAATTGTTTAACTGGTTTCTTAGAAATTTCCTCCAGCGCTTGCCATAAGTCAGACGTATTGGTGTTTTTGTAAGCGTGTTGTTTAAGATAATGCCGTAGACCGTTCCTAAATGCTGTTGGGCCAAGGTAGCTGTGTAGCATATGAATGACGCTGGCACCTTTGTTATAACTTATGGCATCAAAAATGCTGCGGATTTCATCAGGATGGTTTATAGGTACTTCAATCGGGTGCGTGTTATCAAGTGCATCAAGCTTCATGGCACTCTGCTGCTCGTCGACAATAAACTGCGTCCACATGTCCCATTCCGGAAATAAATGGTCTATGGCAAGGTATTCAATCCACGATGCAAAGCCTTCATTGAGCCACAGGTCGGTCCACCAGCGCATTGTGACAAGATTCCCAAACCACTGGTGGGCGAGTTCGTGCGCAACCACCATAGCCACATATTGTTTGGTGGGTAGGCTAGTGTTTTTGGGGTCAACCAACATGCATTGTTCGCGGTAGGTAATGAGTCCCCAGTTCTCCATAGCTCCACTAGCAAAGTCTGGCAAGGCAATCATGTCTGATTTTGGCAAAGGAAACGGGATGCCAAAGTAATCTTCATAAAAGTCCAAACACTTTACTGCTACGTCTAGGGCAAAGTCGGTTTGGCCAACTTTGTCGGGGGTTGCAAAAGCCCGGACTAAGGTGCCGCTTTTAGTGATTGCTTCTTTACTGCTAACAGATCCGTATACAAAGGCAAGTAGGTAGGTGCTCATGACAGGCGTTTGTTCAAAGATGGTCGTTGTTAATTCTTTTTCGACTATAGTTGAGCGGGCAGGAGTATTTGAAATGACGGTTTGTGTTTTTGAAGATGGTGTAATTATGCTTAAATCAAACGTTGCTTTTGCCTCGGGCTCGTCAATACACGGGAAAACTTCGCGCGCATGATGGCTTTCGAATTGAGTGGCCAGCAGCATTTGTTTTTTACCATCCTCTTCAAAATAACAAGGATAGAGACCATTCATGGGGTCGGTGATTGTGCCGCTAAACTGGAGTACAATGTGATATTCACCGGGATAAAGCATTTGGGCAGCATGAAGACGAACTTGGTCATAGGATTTGTGCAAGTTTATACGGTCAACTTTTATCTCCGAACCATCACTGTTACTGCTTGTTTTATTCACTTTATGAATGACTACTTTGGTAATCTTGAGATCTTTTGCATGAAAAGTGAGGCGTCTGCTCGGTCGGCCGGTTTTTTGGCCACGGATTGTGACCCAGCCGCTAAACGTTTTAGCCTCAGGATTAAGTGTCAAATCTAGAATGTAGTTTACTGGCTTAAAAGTTTCATAGAGGCGGGTAACACTTTTCTTCATCAATTAATCTTATCATGAAGGTTGTTTCTGTACATTTTTGGAATGTTGTAGTAATATAGAGTTATTCATCCGGCCGTCTTGGTCGGTTTTTTTAATGAAAAAACAAGGAGATCAAATGGAATTAGATATGAAGCAGTTGGCATTAGCAATCAAGACTATTGCCGAAGAGAAAAACTTAGACGAATCAACAGTTCAGGAAGTTGTTGAGCAAGCACTGGCAGCTGCCTACCGACGTGATTATGGCGACCGTGAACAAGAAGTGCGCGTTACTATGAACTTAAACACTGGCGATGTAGATGCCTACGTCACAAAGACCATTGTCGAAGAAGTCACGGACGAATTTATAGAAATAAGCCTAAAAGACGCGAGCGTAATGCGTAAAAGTGCTGCTGTTGGCGAGACAATTGAGATCCATCAAAAAGTCGAAAGCTTTGGCCGAGTGGCTGCTCAGACTGCTAAGCAAGTTATTTTGCAACGCCTCCGCGAAGCAGAGCGCGAAATTGTTATGGCAGAATATGAAGACAAAATCGGCACCGTTATTAACGGTCTTGTAGGCCGTGTTGAAGGCAATATTGTCCGTATGGAGCTTGGCAAGGCGCAGGCTATTATGCCAAAGAGTGAGCAGATTCAAAGTGAGCGGTATTATCCTGGTCAGCGTTTGAAAGTGTATCTTAAAGACGTTGAGCGTGGTTTCCGTGGCCCGCAGCTGGTTGTATCTCGTGGTTGTCCCGAATTTGTCGAATGGCTGTTTAGAGCCGAAGTTCCCGAGATGGAAAGTGGCGCCGTGAGCATTAAGGCCATCGCCCGTGAAGCGGGTGTGCGCAGCAAGATTGCAGTTGCATCAAGCGTCAGTGGTGTTGACCCTGTTGGTACATTTGTTGGTGGACATGGAACCCGTGTTAATGCCGTCATGAGCGAAGTGGGCGAACTAGAAAAGATTGATATTGTTGTCTGGAATGACGACCTCAAGACGTTCATATCCCAAGCATTGAGCCCAACTAAAGTCAACCGCGTCGAAATACACGAAGATAGCAAAAAAGCTGGCGTTTTTGTTGACGAAGACCAACTTAGTATTGCCATTGGCAAAAGTGGCCAGAACGTACGCCTTGCCAGTAAGCTGACAGGGTATGACATCGACATTATTGCCGACAAGCCTGCACCTGTTGAAGCAGATACCGTAGTAGAGTCTGCGAAGCCAATCCAAAAGCTTAAGAAGAAGGAACAGCTCGAGAGTTCGTTACTTGACGCCATTGAAGAACATGGTGAGTAATAAGGGAACCGGGATAGGTTCCCTTATCGCGCCGGGCAAATAGGATTTGCTCGGGCTATCCTTCCTGAACAATCAGAAAAATTAGCACTCTTGACGTGTGAGTGCCAAATGTTACAATGGATGTATGCGATGAAAATATTTAAATATCGCTAGATAGGTGGACAACGTATGATGCCCCAAAGTCCTGATTTTCAAGAATTTTTGAACCATTTAACAGAGAATGCCCTGCAAAGTTTAAAGCACGCAGACGCTATTGCTCGCAGTTTTAATAGCCCTTATATTGGCACGGAGCATTTATTGCTTGGGGTGTTGGCGCAAGAAACTTCAATGGGTGCTAAAGTTCTGGAAGGTGCGGGGATTACTTTGGACCGTGCGCGCGTTGCGCTTAATATGTCACCAAAAGGGCTGGTTATCAATATGGGCGCCAAGGGCTTAAGCGAGACAGCTAAACTCACACTCAAAATGGCCTATGAGTTGGCCCAAGAGTTTAATCAAGATTTCTGTGGAACAGAGCATATTTTGTACAGTATTTTGAGCCAAAAAAATGCCCGTGCCACTACTTTGCTGCGCGACATGAACGTCAGTATCGATAGTCTCAACAATGAGCTGGAGCAGTTTTTAAACAGGCAGCATTATGAGGATGACGGTAATACTGGTACACGCCGACGTACCAAAAAAGGCAATCGTCAAAAAACAGCCTTAGATACCTACGGAACTGATATGACAGCACAAGCCCGAGCGGGAAAGCTTGACCCTGTAGTTGGCCGGGATGACCAACTCAAACGAGTTATAACTATCCTCAATCGTCGCACCAAGAATAACCCTGTACTCATTGGCGAACCAGGAGTCGGAAAGACGGCTATAGTTGAGGGACTAGCTCAAAAGATTATCGCCGAGGACGTACCTGACAGCTTGCTCGACAAGCGCATCATAATGCTAGATCTAGCAGGAATGATAGCGGGGACCAAATATCGCGGCGAATTTGAAGAGCGACTAAAAAAGGTAATGGCCGAGCTTGAAGACGACACTAAGTCAGTTATATTTATTGACGAGATCCATTTGCTCGTGGGAGCGGGTTCTGCGGAGGGGTCTATGGATGCGGGCAATATACTTAAGCCGGCTTTAGCGCGCGGTAAGATACAGGTTGTTGGCGCTACTACCACCAACGAATACACTAAATACATCGAAAAAGACGCAGCACTTGAAAGACGGTTTCAACCAATTCAGGTCCCGGAAACTTCACCGGCTGAAACGCTTGCCATCTTAAAGGGACTGCGAAAGCATTATGAAGCCTTCCACGGCGTTACTATAGGTGATGAAGTACTTGAAGACACCGTTAATTTGGCAAAACGTTATGTTAATGACCGTTTTATGCCGGATAAGGCTATTGATTTGCTTGATGAAGCCGCTGCGCATTTGCGCGTTGATAAAGGCAAGACACCCCCAGAAGTGCGCAAAGTTCAAAAGGAGCTGAAGCTTATAAATGTCCGCATCGAAGAAGCGGTAGACAACGAAGACTATCAAAAAGCAGCCGAACATAAACAAAAAGCTAGTTTACTACAAGCAAACTTAGACAAATTACAAAAAGCAGGCAAAGGTGCCAAACGCCTCATTATGACGAGTGAAGATGTTGCTGATGTGGTGGCCCGGATGACTGGTGTGCCGGTGAGTAAAGTAATTCGTAGTGAAGCTAAATATTTGCGTAATCTTGAAAGCACGCTTAGTAAGCACGTTATTGGTCAAGATGAAGCCGTAGAGGCATTGGCACGTGCTGTTCGCAGAAACCGCATAGGGATTGGGCAGATTACACGTCCAATTGGATCATTTATATTCTTAGGTCCGACTGGTGTCGGAAAGACTGAGTTAGCGCGCGTACTTGCAAGAGAATTTTTCGGCTCTGAGAAAAGCTTGGTCAAGATAGACATGAGCGAATTTGGTGAGCATCACAACGTGTCACGTTTAGTTGGTGCTCCTGCAGGCTATGTTGGCTATGATGAGGGCGGACAGCTTACGGATAAAATACGTCGGCAACCATACAGCGTAGTATTGTTCGACGAGATCGAAAAAGCTCATCCTGAAGTTTTTAATATGATGTTGCAGATTCTGGAAGACGGCAAACTTACCGATGCAAAAGGCCGGGCAATTGATTTTACCAATACCATAGTCATTATGACTAGTAATATAGGCGCAGATAAGTTGCAAAAAGAAGCAGGACTCGGGTTCAATGCGAGTGCTAAAAAGGATTTTGATAATCTTGATGCCGCTCACGCCCAGAATAAAAGTAAAGTGCTTGAGCAGCTTAAAAAGCTGATGCGCCCGGAACTTTTGAACCGTATCGATAAAACCATTGTGTTTAGGGCACTTACCAAAAAAGATGCGTTAAAGATTGTGGATTTGCAATTGGATGAACTTAGGAGTCGCTTGATAAAACACGGACTTGGGCTTGAGATTAGTAAAACGGCCAAAGATCTTATGCTAGAACAAGGTTATGATGCAAAAAATGGTGTGCGACCGATGCGTCGCCTGATCCAGGATGAGATTGAAGATCAAATTGCCAGTGGACTGCTGGATGATAGTTATCAAAAAGGCGACATAGTTTCGGTTTCTAAAAAATCAGGAAAGTTAGCGTTTGCACCGCTGAGAGAAAAAGCCTAAGCTACGCTTAGAACTATGAATAAAAAACGATATACCGGTTCAATAATAACCCTCATACTCTTAGGCATACCTCTTATAGGTCTTTGGCAGCGTCAAGCCATTTTTGACATGATTCGCCTGCATGGTTATGTTGCTCCATCGGAGATTGCACAGTTAGCAACAGATACAAGCATGCTCCCTTCTACTAAGAGACTTTTTTATGTATATCATCCAAAACTGGATAACAAAACAGATTTTAATACAGCCTGTCGTGAAAACGAGCAGACAATAGTATTAGGATGTTATGTTGAAGGTAACGGGATTTATTTACTTGACGTAACCGACAACCGCCTGACTGGTATTGAACAGGTTACGGCGGTGCATGAGACCTTACACGCCGCGTATGCCCGTCTTAGTGGCACCGAACGTAAACGAGTAGATTTACTCACAACAGCTTACTTTGCAACAACAACAGATCAACGACTCAAAGATACGATTGAGCTCTATAAAAAACAAGACCCACGAATTGTACCAAACGAGCTCCATTCAATTTTAGGTACAGAAGTACGAATGCTTCCCGCTGAGCTAGAGAGCTACTATAAGCAGTATTTTGCTGATAGGACTAAGGTGGTTTCATACTCGGAGCAATATGAAAAAGCTTTTACCGAGCGTAAAAATCAAATTGTAGCCTATGACGCACAACTCAGTGCACTTAAAGTACAGATAGAGGCTTTACAGACTAGGTTAACATCATTAGCACAAGAACTTTCAAGTGATCGTGTGAGACTAAATGGCCTAAAGTCTTCAGGAAAAATAGCCGAGTATAACCAAGCGGTTCCGGGGTACAACGCAAAAGTGAATGCATATAATGATGGAATAGACGACCTAAGCAATCTCATATCTGAATATAACGACATCGTGCCAAAGCGGAATGCAATCGCTAGCGAAGAGTCAGATTTAGTGAAGGCAATCGATAGTCGTTCTAACGTTCCTGCTAGGCAGTAACTTCTATCTGCTACACTAGGAGGCACGATGGTGAAGAAAAACGCAGTAAAATTTGTCTGCAGCAACTGTGGGGCAATGCACAGCTCATGGATGGGCAAGTGTTCAGCGTGCGGTGAATGGAACACGCTGGTCGAACAGCTGAGTGATACACAGTTGGCTGGAGGTGGCGGTAGACAACTTGAAACCGTCACGAGTACTCAGGTTACTAAACAAAAGATCACAGCCCGCATCCCCAGTGGCAGTGCGCCTATGGACGAGGTGCTTGGTGGTGGCTTTGTGCCAGGCAGTGTCTCATTGCTGGCTGGACAACCCGGGATCGGAAAAAGTACCCTATTATTACAAGTGGCCTACGCGGCATCAAAAAAAGTCTCAGTTTTATATATCAGCGGCGAAGAGTCAGTACATCAGGTGGGTTTGCGGGCCTCTAGGCTGGGCGCCGCCTCGGCTACATTAGAATTAACAAGCAGCAATTCTGCTGACGATATCGCCGCAACAATTGCATTGAGTGGACATGAGCTGGTAGTTGTTGACTCGATCCAAACTATCAGCGCCGCTGCAGTCAGTTCTGCCGCTGGGAGCGTGAGTCAGATCACTAATTCTGCTCATCTTCTTATGCAGGCCGCCAAACGGAGTAATACGGCGCTACTGCTGGTGGGGCATGTGACCAAAGAAGGCTCCATAGCTGGGCCAAAAGTGCTTGAACATGTGGTTGATGTAGTTTTGCAGTTGGAAGGCGACCGCTACGGAGGCTTTAAGGTACTTAGGAGCATTAAAAACCGCTTTGGCAGTACTAACGAATCGGCAATTTATGAAATGGTCGAAAGCGGTTTGCAGCCGGTCGAAAACCCATCGGCGGCGCTGCTTGCAGAACGGCAAGTGAGCGACGGGTCAGTTGTCTTGGCAACGCTTGAAGGTGCGCGTCCGCTATTGGTCGAAGTTCAAGCCTTAGTAAATACGACGTCGTATGGCTATCCAAAGCGTGCCGCCAGCGGCATAGATCTTAACCGCGTTAATTTACTTATTGCTATGCTGGAGCGGCGCACTAAGCTTAATCTGGCCGATAAAGATGTTTATATCAACATAGTCGGGGGCTTAAAAATTACAGAACCTGCGGCTGACCTGGCTGTCTGTATGGCCATTGCGAGTGCTAGCAAGGGTATGCAACTTAAGAAAGACGCAGTTGTATTTGGTGAAGTCGGGCTGAGTGGTGAAGTCCGCCGCGTCCCATTTGCCGAAAAACGTTTGAACGAAGCTAAGAAACTCGGCTTTGTTGGCGCCATAGGTCCGGCATTAGCTACCTCAGTTAACGATAAATTCTTACTTCCGGTACGAGATATTAGGAGTGCACTCAATCAGTTTTTGGAAAAAGACTAGTAGTTAACGGTTACAATCGGAGATACGTCGGTAGTACTTTTACCGTAAACAGTTGTTCCTTTATCGATTTGATTTTTTAATTTCGGCGGCGTACAGCTACTACCCGCACCCGTGCATACAATATTTCCTTTTGAATCGTATACCGTTACGGTGCCCGAGATACTCCAACTAAAACTCACTGTTGCTCCGCTGGGGTTCACAGTAAGGGTGAACGGACTGATTGTTTCTGAGGCACTCGTTGCTTCGTATAGAACGCTGTCTATTATCTGTGCAGATATTGTATGTGCTCCACCGCTAGTTGGAGCATAACTTGAGCTACAGATATTGCCACTACAATCACCAACCTCAAAGCTTTGCACTGTCTGGCCATCTACGATTATATTTACCTTACCGCCACCCTTATCTGCGTTACCACTCAAATCATGTGTGCCGGCACCTATTGTAGCGGTGATACTATAGCTGTTACCAGTGCCTAAGCTTACGTTGATACTCGCTGTTGGTTTGTTGTCTGTACAGAGGTGAATATCGTCTTTTTCAGAAGTATTAGCCCCACCAGTAACAAACGTATCACCGCTGAATGCTGCTGCTCCAGCTCCAGAAAGTGTCTTCTGCGCTAATGCCGGTGTACATTCGGTTGAAAGTTTGTTAGAGATGATATCAATTACTTGTCTTTGACCAGTGGTTGCATTCTTATTCTGATACCATGAAGGGTATAAGTCGGTACTTGGACTTGGTTCAATGGAGCCATACTCAACGTGACGCGTGATAATGAACGCAGGTAGCTGCTGTACGCCAGCGGGTTTTACACGCTCCACGGGAGCTAGATCCTGATGTATAGCGCGCATCCAACCCTGCCAAATTGGGAGTGTCATGTTTTCCATTTGTCCTGACATTTCTCTAGTATGATCGTGATAGCCGACCCAAACGCCTGCCGCATACTTTGTCGTAAAACCAAGCATGAGTCCATCTTTAGCATCGTTGGTAGTTCCTGTTTTGATGCCGAACTTCCAGGTGCCCTTGGAGCCATTGAACCGTTGCGGCTTAACCCTAAAGTAACTTGGGTTTGGATCTGAGATGATATCGGCAAGAATGAATGCCGCATCGGGTCTAACAGCTTGAGTTCCAGCACTTGGTTTCCATTGTTCAAGCGTCTTGTTGTTATCGGCAACAACTTTTAAAATATACGTCTGTGGAAGATTAAGCCCATTGCGAGATAATGAAGCATATCCGTGAACATGTTCGTCAAGTTTCAAAAACGCACCGTCTCCAATTGCTGAAGCACCGGCGCACGGTGTCTCGTTGGCAGCAATCTTTTCATAAGTATTTTCTTTGTAACACTTGTACCCATAGGCATTACCATTTTGAGTATCCATCAGTTTCTCGGCCACTTTGATTGTTTTATCGACGCCCGCTATAAGCATTGCTTTTACAGCCGGGACATTGCGTGATCCACCTATCGCATAGCGTACCGTAATTGGACCAGGATAATTGCGACTATAATCCCATAAGCAGTTACCGCCCTGGTTTGCTTCCGGTCGCGTCTTGTTAGTACATGGATAGCCTGGCAAAGGGCCTTGGGAGTCGTACAGTACGGAACCGGCGCCAAAAGTAGTGGTGTTTTCCATCAGCGATGTGTAGTCATAGGCTTTAAAACTTGATCCAGGAGGTATTGGAAGGCGTGCATAGTTATTCTCACCAAAAGTCTTGTCTGTAAAATCAGGACCTCCAACAAGAGCTACTACTTGCCCTGTCTCCACATCCTCAGCAACGAAAGCTGCGGTGTCGCCTCCTTGGTTTCTAATTTTTGCCATTCCGTTTGCAACCTGCTCCTCTGCAGCCTTTTGCATACCGAGATCAAGTGTTGTTGTAACTTTCCAGCCACCACGCTTATAGGTTTGTTCAAATTTCGTTTCTAATTGCTCCTTTGCTGCTAAAACAAAGTACGGCGCTTTTATGCTGGCGTATTTCTTTGGAGGATCCTTAACTTTCGCGAGGATATCTATTTTCTTAGCGGCATCACGTTGTTTTGCAGTTATCATGCCGGTCTGTTCCATGACATCAAGGGCGTAATGTTGACGCTGGACTACGGCCTGCTGCCCACCATCTTTAAATAAAGGTCCATATGGAGAATAATAGGATGGTGATTTTGGAATTGCAGCTAAGAATGCAGCTTCATCAAGCGTGAGGTCCTTGGCTGATTTTTGGAAATAATCCCTTGAAGCTGCTTCAACACCGTACTGAATGTTGCCATATGGTGCGGCGTTTAAATAGCCAGTCAAAATCTCATCTTTTGAGTAGGTGCGCTCGAGTTCTACAGACAGGATGAGCTCTTTGATTTTGCGCTTATAAGTCCGGTCTTGTGTCCAGTCTCGAGTAAGCTTAACAAGCTGCTGGGTGATTGTTGAACCACCTTGGCTCGTACCACCACCACTAATATTAGCAACACTCGCACGGGCAATACCTTTTACATCAAAGCCACCATGTTTAAAAAAGTCGCGGTCTTCGACAGCAACGGTTGCATCCATCACGTATTTGGATATTTGATTTTGTTGAACCGGTATACGCTTTACGGCGTCGTAATCTTCCCATAACAAGGTTTGTCCTGTTTTGTCATAATAACGAATGCTTCCACCAATATTATTGCCAGTTATCTCCTTGAGATTCGGCAGGTCTTTGCGGAAATATGCAAACACACCCAGCAAAACTACAAATACTACAACGAAACCAATTCCAATCAACTTAAGACCCACAATGAGGCCTTGTTTACTAAACCAATAATGATAGATTCTTTTTGGCTGTAGCCTATATAGTACGCGTTGCATACGTCCTTTTGGCATATCCCGAAGCATCTCAGCTTTACGGAGTTCTTTTCTATCACGGCTAGCGACGTATCGTTGCATTAATCCATGCTGAAGCTTAATTTTCTGACCACTTTTAGTGGTGTAGATATTAGGCTTTGTTTTGGCTCTGTTGGCTGAAATTGGTCTTCGAGGCGAGTCTTTTTTAGTCATAGCGATGTTCTTGAGATCAAAACGTTCCTTACATATTCACTATTATTATAGCAAAGCAGATCAATTGTATATAAGCTTACAAATTTTTATCATTTATGTCTTAAACTATATGAGTGATGACAACATAGGTGTTAAAATAATCACCAGTATAGTATAACCCGTATGCTCGGCAATTGCCTGAGAAGAAAGAATACACATAATGACACTATCAGAAGAACTCGTCTGGCGCGGTTTTGTTAATCAGACTACGTATAAAGATATTACGGTTTTAGATGGTGATCCAATCAGCTTTTACTGGGGAGTTGATCCAAGCGCGTCCAGTATGCAAATTGGGAATCTTGCTGCGGCAATGATGGCTCGATGTTTTATGGCGCATGGTCACGAAGCATTTTTGCTGGTAGGTGGCGCAACAGGCATGATTGGTGACCCAGATGGCAAAAGCGAAGAACGCGAACTCAAGTCATTAGAAGAAGTTGCTAAAAATAAGGCAGGAATAGCAGCACAATATAAGACGGTATTTGGTGGTCAAGAGTTTAAGATTGTTGATAATTATGATTGGTTTAAGGATATGAACTATCTGACATTTCTCCGTGATGTTGGCAAACATGTACCTCTGCGGCAGATGATAGGACGCGACTTTGTGCAATCTCGTTTAGGAGAAGATGGGTCGGGGATTAGCTATGCTGAATTTAGCTATAGCCTCATCCAAGGCTACGACTTTTTACATTTGCACGAGAATCATGGAGTTGATTTACAAATTTGTGGTGCTGACCAATGGGGTAACTCCATAGCGGGTGTGGACTTAATAAGAAGGAAGACCGGCCATGAGGCTCATGTCTGGTCTACGCCACTCGTTATAAATAAAGCTACCGGCAAAAAGTTTGGCAAAACCGAGGACGGCGCTGTCTGGTTAGCTGCAGACCGCACAAGTGTCTATAAATTTTATCAGTTTTGGCTCAATGCTGATGATGAGGGAGTGGAAGATTATATGAAGGTCTACACACCGCTCGATAAAAAATCTATAGATGGTGTTATGAAAGAATTTCGAAACCATCCTGGGGAGCGAATTGCCCAAAAAACACTAGCCTATGAAGTTACGTCGTTAGTGCACGGTAAAGAACGAGCCGAATCAGTTAAGAAAGTAAGCAAAACATTATTTGGTACAGGGAGCTACAAAGATCTTGAAGCCAAAGATTTTGAAATTTTAGAAAACGAACTACCGTTAATAAAAGCAGAGATAGGTAAAACAACAGTACTAGAAGCGCTTGTGCGTGGAGGGTTAGCTAGTTCAAATAGCGAGGCGCGAAGGTTTTTGAACGATAACGCTGTTTACATTAATGGTGAGCAGTTTTCGAGCAATAAAACGACGTTTAACCCCGAAGACCAGATATATGGCTATGCCATGCTCAGGCGCGGCAAAAATTCTCAAGTTATAGTGAAATTTACGGCTCATTAATCTATCCGTATGGTTACGCCAGTTCGTTTAGTATACTAGTCCTTATATATGCGCTTTATATCACTGCTTATTGGTAAGACAATTTTATTCAGCTTACGGTTGCTTGGGCGGAGTGGCTCCGCACTTCCTGGATTAGTGGTCGAAAAAATTAACCCACACTTTTTGAATAATATGCTTGAAAGAGTGCCTGAGGGTGTGGTTATAGTAACTGGGACAAATGGTAAAACGACGACCACAAAAGTGATAACGGAACTGTTAAGAGCACAAGGTTTGCGAGTCCTGACCAATAAAACCGGCAGTAACTTTGTACGTGGAACTGTGACGAGCGTTTTGGACAAAGCAAGCTTAGGTGGAAAATTACCGTACGATATTGCTATTTTTGAATTAGACGAGGCCCACGCTGTGCATTTTGTACACCAAGTAACCCCACAAGGAGTCGTGGCACTTAATATAATGCGTGATCAAATGGACCGCTTTGGCGAGATTGACGCCACGGCTAAGTTAATCGGCACGGTGGTTGACAGCGCACGTGCTTGGGTAGTGCTGAACGCTAATGAAGAGCGAACGGCAAAATTGAGCAGCAATTTAGGCTCTAAAATATATTGGTATGGGCATTCCGAAGCACTTCAGGCCAGTTTTTTAACTGATGACGAACTTCATCACCAAGATAACTTGCACTATACCAAAGCGAGCGATATGAGTAGCGAGCTTATAGCATTTGACGCAACAACGGTAACTATTAAGTTGGGTGGTACAAAACAGACATTTAAGACAACGCTCAGTGGCAGCCATAACGCCATTAACATAACGGCAGCTTTGGCCGTGCTGAAGGCTGTACGACCAGATTATGATAGGAATAAAAACGAGTCCGCTATTGCTGACCTGGAGCCGGCTTTTGGCCGAGGAGAAACTATTCAGCTCAAAAACGGTTGTGTTGTGACGTTGCAACTCGTTAAAAATCCCGGCGGCTTCACGCATGCCCTGAGAATGCTATCCATTAATACCTACGACGTTATTGGCATGGCTATAAACGATGATTATGCTGATGGACGTGACGTTTCGTGGTTGTGGGATGTTGATTTTATTGGCTTAGAAAACACGCCAAAAACTGTCATCTGCGGTGGCACTCGCGCCAATGATATGGCAGTGCGTTTGAAGTATGACGGAGTGCCAACCCACGAGACCGAGACAGAGCTCGATAATTTTGTGCAGCTTATTAACAGTGCTGCAGAAAAATCATCAGGAAAGCAGGCAATTATTTACTGTACGTACACAGCAATGCTTAAGATTCGTGCCCAATATAAAAAATATAGCGATGAAGTCTATGGAGTCAGCGTATGAGCAACAAAAGTTTGCACATAGTCCATTTGTATCCAAAAGAAATGAATATATACGGGGATACGGGGAATACGTTGATTCTGCGTCGTCGGCTTGAGTGGCGGGATATTGAAGCGAAAGTAACGCTTGTCGGCATCGGCGAAAAAATTCCTGATGACGTGGATATAATCTTGGGAGGTGGCGGCCAGGATGCTGGTCAGTATAAAATCCAAGCTGACTTACAAGAAAAAGCTGATGATTTGCACAAATTAGCCAATGAAGGTGTTGTTATGTTGATGATATGCGGCATGTACCAGCTGTTTGGCAGGTCTTTTACGACTAGTGAAGGGTTAATTATTACAGGGATTGGGATCTTACCGCTTGAGACAACTGCCGGTCCCACGAGATATATTGGCAATGTGCTTTATAAAACAGCCTACGGAGACCTTGTTGGCTATGAGAATCATAGTGGCGTGACGGTGCTGGATGATGTTTCTTCTGCACTCGGAATCGTAGAGGTAGGTGCAGGAAATAATGGTCAGGACAAAACAGAAGGCTGCACCATAAAAAATATTTTTGGAACTTATTCACATGGGCCATTACTAAGTAAAAACCCTGATTTTGCCGATGCATTACTGCAAAGAGCGTTGAGTCGAAAGTATAAAGACTTTGAACTGACGTCTCTAGACAATCAAATAGAGCTGGCTGCTCGGACAATTGCCAAACAGCGGCCGCGATAGTCATATATACTAGTTAACACATGGAACTAACGGACGACCTTACAAGTCTTAATGGCGTAGGGCAGAGTATTGCGACTACTTTTAAAGGTATTGGTATTACAAACATTGCCCAGCTACTAGACTACTTTCCGCGTACCTACAACGACTATTCTGAAATTCAAACAATATCTAAGATAACGCCCGGGATGGTAACTATTGAGGTTGATATCAAACAGTCAACTGGTCGATATGTAAGAAGGGGTATGCATATTACTGAAGCGGTAGCATCGGACAGTACGGGTAGTGTGCGGCTACTGTGGTTCAATCAGCCCTATAGAGCGGCAGCAATCAAGATAGGGAAGCGCTATTTTGTAACCGGAAAGTTAGAGTTAAAGGCGCAGCGTTTTTGCATAACCAATCCAAGCATGGAAATGTCGACCGAGTTTCCGCTCCATACCGCGCGTATTGTGCCTGTCTACCGCGAGAGCAAAGGCATAACATCCAATCTACTCCGGCGAGTTTTATATCAAGTCGTTAGATCTTCGCACTTGCTGCCCGAGCCACTCCCAGACACTATACGTAAAAAATTTAAACTCCTCCGCTATGGTGCGGCTGTAAGCGAACTACATTTTCCTTCTTCTAAGGAAGCTTTTGCTTTGGCTCGGCGGACAATTGGCTTTATTGAAGTGTTTGAACTGATGCTGGCGTCTGCTTTAAACAAGGCTCAGAACCAAGCAGAGCCAGCACCGACTATACCTTTCGATGAATCTCTTGCCAAAAAGTTTGTGCATTCTCTTCCGTATAAGCTCACTGACCCGCAGCGAGCAGCTGCCTGGCAGATATATCAAGATATTGTTTTACCTCGTCCGATGAATAGGCTTCTGGAAGGAGATGTTGGCTCTGGCAAGACGGTTGTAGCCGGCATGGCGGCACTGATGGCTATGAACGCAGGCTATCAAGCGGCTTTAATGGCACCAACTGAGCTTTTGGCACGTCAGCACGCCGAAACGTTGAGTGAGCTGTTTAGTGCAACGGGGCATGCCGATGTGGTAAGCCTGCTTGTTGGAAGTTTAAAACCGGCTCAGAAAAGGATTGCACAAGAACGCATAGCTAGTGGTCATATAAAGTTTATTATTGGCACACAGGCTTTGCTCCAGGACAAAGTCAGTCTAAAGAATCTTGGCCTTTTGATCATAGACGAGCAGCATAGATTTGGGGTCGATCAGCGTAAACAACTCCTAAAGCATGCCGGCTATATGCCGCATGTGTTGAGTATGACGGCTACGCCTATCCCTCGTTCGCTTGCACTCACCTTATATGGCGAACTGGATATATCTCTACTTGATGTGATGCCGCATGGCCGCAAACCAATCATTACCGAAATAATTTCGCCAAACAGCAGGGATAGTTTATATGCCAAATTAGAGCAAGAAATTACTGAAGGGAGGCAGGTGTATATAGTTTGTCCCGTGATTGCCGAAGGTTCGACCCTAAAAGTGCCAAGTGCTGAACAAATGTATAAAAAATTACGAAACACTACATTTAAGAACCGCCGTCTTGGACTGTTGCACGGTAAGCTCAAAGATGATGAAAAAGCCGCAGTGATGCAGCAGTTTGCGAATGGTACAATCGACATTTTAGTGGCCACAACAGTTGTAGAGGTGGGAATCAGTGTCAGCAATGCTAGCGTTATGGTTATTGAAGGCGCGGAACGGTTTGGACTAGCACAGATGCACCAGCTAAGGGGGCGTGTTGGAAGAAGTACTGATCAAGGCTATTGCTACTTAGTTCCAAGTGATAGTAAAACACCAAGTCCACGGCTGCGGGCATTGAGCCAGTCAACAGATGGTTTCCGACTTGCTGAACTGGACCTTGAGCTTCGTGGACCAGGGGCTATTTATGGAACGCTACAGCATGGTGAGCTTGATCTGCGTGTCGCGAAGCTTAGTGATGTCAAACTGCTTCGTGATACTCGCGCTGCAGTGAATGATTTTATTAAAGAAAGAATAAAACTTGCAGATTATCCAGATCTTCGCCGAAGAGTGCGCACTGCTCAGGCGGTAGTTACGCTTAATTAGGGTATAATGATCAGTAATGTATTCTGGACTCACGCTAACCCGTAACTCTGGTAGGCTGTTTGGCGGCCATCAGCAAATAGACCGGATTGCACGCCGTCATTTAGGAGAGATTCTGTCTCCAAAAGCAGGCTTTCCAGGTATCCGTTCAATCCTTCATTTTGAGGGCAAGAACGGTCCAGACGGTATAAAACGCAAAAGTCCTGCAAAGGATGAGCCCTGGCACTTTTTTGAGCCTCTAGAAGGAGATACTTCAGCGTTTATAAAGCTTCTATGCGAGCATTACAAGCAACTTGTAAAAGAGTTAAAATCCAAAAACATAGAACGTGCCGCATTTGAAGCTGCTTGGTTTTCTCATGCGATTGTCGACGGTTTAACTCCTGCGCATCATTATCCATACGAGGCCGCCATAGAAGCGCTTCGTGGTGGAGCCTCCAAAGACGATCGCACAACAATCATGCAGAAGCTTACTTTTAAGGGTGACACAAAGACTAAAACAATCAAAAACACCATGAAGGCGTGGGGTCCACGGGGTCTTTTTATTTCTCACGGTGTTTTTGAGCTAGGGTTTGGTTTTATAATTAAGCCTTTGCGGTTTCCGGATGCTCGGCCTACTCCGGAGGATATTGCCTTGGCATATGAGCTTGGTTATGACGAATATTTCCTTCGTCAAGCTCGTAAAATTGCCCGATTTGATATCTACAATACTTATCTAAAAAATGGCTGGACAGCAAAGTTAAGCCGCCAAGTTCGCGAAGAGCTGGCTCCAACTATTGTCAGAACAGTAACAATTTTGTGGTACCTCGCTGCCCAAGAGGCGGGGCGCTCAAAATGAGGATTATAGCTGGAAGATTAGGTGGTCGTATATTTGATTCGCCTGAAACCGGCAATACACATCCGATGGGCGAAAAACCTCGTGGGGCAATCTTTAATGCGCTTGGAGATATTGAAGGACTACATATTTTGGACGCCTATGCGGGCAGTGGAGCTTTGGGTTTTGAGGCAATGAGTCGGGGCGCAAAGAAAGTATCTGCTGTTGAGCTCGACAAACAAGCCTATAAAACTTTGGTAAATAATATCTTCAGCTTGGGTCTTGAAGACACCGTGCAAGCTTCGCTTTCAAGCATGCGAGCGTGGTCTAATAAGCATCAGAATTTACTCCTAGACATAGCGATATGCGACCCACCATACGATGCGGTATTGGCCTTAGAAATTGAGCGGCTGGTTCGACACATCAAAAAGAATGGCCTTTTAGTACTCTCCTGGCCAAGTAAGCTGGATACGCCTGTTATGCCAGGCTGCAGTATAATTAGCGAAAAAGAATATGCCGGGGCACGAATCATCTTTTATCGTAAGAGTTAATCTGTTAAAATAGGGTTTGTCTTAACAAAAATTTAAACCAAGCCGCTTCGGCTGTTTGAATTTTTGAGAGGAGAGGACTAGTTGGGGTTGCTTGATGTGCCGAGCGAACTTGTTTCGTCGGCACTACGGCAACCACAACGTTATGCCTCGACGAGCGCGAGTGGTGAAATGGTAGACACGCTAGCCTTAGGAGCTAGTGCCGCAAGGTGTGCTGGTTCAAGTCCAGTCTCGCGCACCAAGACTAAAGACCTCTATTTTAGAGGTCTTTACTATTGGTGCATGACAGTTGTTGAACCAGCACCCTAAAAAGGTGTGTCTGGTGAGAACTGCCAGTGGCAGTTCGGAAACGAACCTTCCGATGCCAACTTGTTGGCAATAGTGAAGTTTGGGGGTAGCGGTACGTGACCAAGTCCAGTCTCGCGCACCACGTAATTATATCTAGTCAAATGGCTAGATATTTTTATTTAATGCTACGAGTTTTAACTTTATAAAATCTAAGAAATTAGATACCTAAAAAAAGGTTGTGCTTAGAAGCCTTTAAGAGATATACTGAGGCATAACAAACAAGTATAGGACATGGTGTTGAAAGTATTAATGCTGGGCTGGGAATTACCGCCACATAATAGTGGCGGACTAGGGGTAGCATGCATGCATATGTGCAGGGCACTTTCGAGTGCCGGTGCAGACATACACTTCATCGTTCCTTATACCGCCGACCACAGCTCCATAGATTTTATGCGCGTCAGCTCAGCCGTGCCAATCAATGTTAAAGAAGTGCAAAAAGCAGGCATGGCATATGACAGCTTTAAATTTATTGACTCCGAGGGGCGCGTAGAATGGGTCAGCTTATTTGACCATCACCGCTTATATGAAAAATCGATGGACAGGATTGTTTCCTTGGGCGAATTTGATGTTATTCATGCGCATGATTGGCTCACGATGCGAGCAGCTATGAGGGCCAAACAAATCAGTGGTAAGCCGCTTATAGTACACATCCATGCAACGGAGTTCGATAGGTCTGGTGGAAACCATGGCAACCCAATGGTCGAAGAGATTGAGTATATGGGTATGATGATGGCAGACAAGATTATTGCAGTATCCCAGATGACCAAAGACGTGATAATTGAGCA
>JAYTSU010000016.1:0-27001 GCA_043745485.1 Candidatus Saccharimonadota bacterium | reverse complement strand
AGCTCCTGAAGTGAGGTTTGTGGGAGGTTTTAGTACAGTGATTTAGGAGCGTACAACTGTCTCCAGCGGATAAATTATCTGTACTAAAACCTCCAAGGAGTAGTGCTACGTAGCAACCCTTTCTAGAAACCTAATAAAAAAGGACTCTGACTAGTAGTGAATAAATTGCTGCCAAGGAGCACGTTTAATACGTACGGCAACTTGAACTGGGCGACTTGATACGATTCTAACTTTAATCGGCATATTTCTTCTCCACTGTCAGCACGCCACAGACATGTCAATATTGTCTGAAACATACTTTTGATTTATTTTTTAATTTTTTGTTTTCCTCAGGTGCAATGGTCTCGCGTCACGCACTTCAGATATGCAGGTAACTATATATTATGCTTATGCCTAGTGTCAACAAAAATAATACTTTTTTGTAATTTATGAGTTTATGTCTTTTTCGAGCTGTTTTTCGACTGCGTCGCTGTCAAAAGGTTTTAACATTTCTTTTAATTCTGGGTCGTTTTCGATATTGATACCTTGTTTTTTGAGCAATAAGCTCGTCATCTTTATTAGCTTCGTAACTTCGCCTTCACTCATCGTGTTGAGCTGAAGCTCAATCTCCTCACGTAGTTCGCCAACTTTTGCCTCGCGGTTTTGAGAAATAAGCACAATGATGGCTAGGAATATAGCCTCCAAAGAGACAATCATAGTGAGTAAACCAAATGGGAATGGGTCAAAAGCCTTGAGTCCAGGAATGATGTTGGTGTTTAAAACAATCCACACAAAGAACCAGGTGGCATTAAGGCTTAAAAATAAAACGCTGCCAAAACGAATTGTCAGTAAATCTGCAAATTTCTCTGGACCCGTGCGCTTTGAGTCTGCTTTCGCCTTAAAACTCTTAATAACCATGCGTCGGGCGTCAATGGCTTTGTCGTTCCTTGATACCGTCATGTCTTCATCATTATTTTTCATTATGATTTCCGCTTTCTATTTAGAGTGTCTTTTTTTATGGGCGTCTTGAATCTTCTTATGCATCTTATGGAGTGCCGGATGCGCAAGCTGCTCATGCAAATGTATGAAACCTTGGTTAATAACTTCAAGTTCATCATCGGTTAAGTCTTCTATATCAATAAAACTGTCTCGTGCACTGGTAGCACGAATAAGTTCGTCCAGTTTAAGCTGCGTGGCTTTGCTTTCTCGGTTCTGCGTGTTTTGAATCAAAAACACCATCAAAAATGTACCGATAGTGGTTGCAGTATTAATAAATAGTTGCCAGGTGTTCGAGAAATGAAACGGCAGCCCACTTAATCCCCACACTATTACTAAAGTAACTGCCAGAATAAATGCATAGGCGCTGCCAGCAGCCGTTGAAATACGAGCAGAAAAGCGACGGAACGTTTCTTTCATATAATTATATACTAGCACTTTTGCGTAATATGCTTATCGTCGGTAGAATAAGAGTAACGCTTATGCATAGCATTTTTTCCGAACTGAGTTTAGTCATTGCCGTCGCGGTTGCCGTCAGTCTGTTTATGCGCCTTATCAGGCAGCCACTCATCATCGGTCACATCTTAACCGGCCTGCTCGTGGGACCTTCTTTGCTGCATCTCGTTAAATCCCCCGAAACAATCCAAGTATTTTCTGATTTTGGTATAGCTTTGCTGCTTTTAATTGTTGGACTGGGCCTAAACCCACGGATCATTAAAGAAGTTGGTAAAATCGCCGGTACTATAGCTGTTGGTAAGGTACTACTTACAACTCTCTTTGGCTATTCGATTTCTCGGTTATTTGGCTACGGAGCACTACCCTCTCTATTTATTGGAGTTGCTTTGTCCTTTTCAAGCACTATTATTATTTTAAAGTTATTAAATGATAAAAAAGAGCAGACTCGTTTGTACGGTAAGATCTCGATTGGTTTTCTACTCGTCGAGGACCTATTCGCAACCATTCTACTGGTCGTGGTATCTGCATCTGGTAGCGGTGGTGTGACCGCTCACGATTTCGCAACACTTGCACTCAAATGTATAGGTCTTATTCTTGCCATATGGTTTGTGCGCGTCATGTTTATTAATAGAATGGGCAACATCATTGCTAAATCTCAGGAGTTTTTATTCCTCTTTGCAATTGGGTGGGCACTCGGGATTGCTGCACTTTTCCAGACGGCTGGGTTCTCATTAGAAATTGGCGCCTTGATTGCCGGAGTCAGTATGGCATCGCTGCCGTATGCACAGGAAATTTCATCACGGCTTAAGATCCTGCGCGACTTCTTTATAGTACTTTTTTTCATAGGACTTGGATCACACTTGCAGCTTACTAATGTGCTGCATATCTTGCCGCGTGCTGCAATCTTGTCACTCCTCGTCCTTGTTGGAAATCCGTTGATTGTTATGACAATAATGGGCCTGAGTGGATATACAAAAAAGACCAGCTTTAAAACTGGTATGCTCGGCACGCAGGTGAGCGAGTTTTCATTAATATTACTACTGCTCGCAAATAAGCTCGGTCATATTAGCCAGGAGGTGTTGTCACTCGTCACTATCGTTGGCCTTGTTACTATAGCCATTTCCACCTATCTTATCTTGTATTCAGACAAGCTATATATCCTGTTTGAGCGATACCTCGAAATGTTTGAACGTCGCAAGGCCAAAGAAGAACCTGAACATCGCCGTCATTATGAGCTGGTGCTCATCGGCTACCAAAAAGGTGGACAGGAGTTTTTGAAAGTATTTCAACAACTCAAGAAACGGTATGTCGTCGTAGATTATGACCCAGGCATAATCGATTCTTTGGAACATCGTGGCGTGGAGTATCTGTATGGGGATGTGACCGACCCCGAACTTTTAGAAGAGCTGAATCTAGAGCATTCTAAGTTGGTGGTCTCAACAATCACCGACATGGCAACGAATAAACTACTAGCCGAGTGGCTTGAGAAGAATAACCAGGGAGCCGTGTTTATTGCTACTGCCGACAGCAGCGAACAAGCAGCCGAATTATACGGCATGGGTGTTGCTTATGTAATTCTGCCTCACTACATAGGCTCAGAAAAAATTGGTAGTTTTATCAAGAAAAATGGATTTAAAAAATCTGAATTTAAAAAATACCGTGAAAAGCATTTGGCGTATTTACAAACTCATTACGATTTGTTCGCCGAACCAAGTGAATGATATAACCAATGTTTCTTAGCATAGTTTTCAACGGAAGCCAGCATCCCCTCCGGTTTATCTCCGCTACGTAATGCATCACGGATATCACGCGCTGCTACTGTTTTGAAATTGCTGACAAGCACATGTGATTCCGGTGGCTCTACCGGCAAATTAGCTAGCAGCTGGAAAGCCTGACGTTCATCTTTTTCTCCTCTGACAGCTACAACGAGCCCGGCCTTTTTCAATAATGTCCTAGTATGTGGCCATACAGATATATGCCCGAGAACGTCGGTTCCAATCAGCAAAAGTAGCTGAGCTTTTGGATACTTCTGAATTAGGCGTGGCAGGCTTGTCGCAACTGTAAACTGCTTGTCAGGCAACTCAAGGATCGCAAGTTTTGGGTAGGCCGTAATGGCTAGTTTGATCATTTCAATCCTATGGCTCTGGTGCGTAACTCCTTGTTTATGCCGTGGCCGTGGCTCTGGCACAAATACTACCTGGTCCAAGCCCGCCGCCTCTATTGCCTGCAGAGCAAAGCTGATGTGCCCTTTATGCACCGGGTCAAAAGTACCACTAAATATACCGATTCTCATATGTATATCTTACCTCTTTACCGTCACAAGACATGCAGGACAGTGAATAGTATCTGGCGTTAACTCGGCAGTTACTATTTCTTTGCAAAACGGACAGGTAACACACGGCATCAAGTTTGGGTCCTGTACAGATATGCGGTTGTGGTCTATTTCGCACAACCCTTCACATACCGCGTGCTGTATTTCATACTGTTGTTTAGTCAACTGGCTCATACTTTTGCCAAAGTCTTATTACGCTTCCGTATTTCTTTATCGCATGGCTCGCAAAAGCCGCATGGCCCACACCAAACCTCATGTTCATCTTCACTGGGTGGAGCCTGGTGCTCTTCACAGAACATAAGCGTATCGAAGTCGTATGGCATTTCATCCTCTTCATCATCTTCGTCATCTTCAAATGGATTTAGTTTCAGACCAATGCCAAGTTCACGTAGTTGGTCTTTAAGTGTCGCCTTTTCTTTTTGTCCAACAGTTACTCCGCAGCCGCTCCATGACTTGCCTTCTTTGACGGCAACATTTCCAGCTAGCCGCATTTCTACATATGGGTTACTCATCACTCCACGCATCAAGAATGACTGCGTGAGTCGTGGAACTACGTCAGCAAAATCCGCTTTTTCTGTCTTCTTCAGACGAGCATCCATCGCCGCGACCAAATTAAAAAAATTGCGACCCGTAAGGCTGGTGTCCCGTCCATCCGCAAAAAATGCCTTTATCAGGTCGGTTTGAGCGCAGACGAATTCGTACGTATTGATGGGGCGTGTGTCCTGGCGCCCGGCATACCATTCACCTCCATACTGCGCTGCCATCGCACGGTCGTAGACGCCCGTTAATCTGTCGACCAAAAATGCTTGGTCTTCATGAGCGAGATTGGCATGTATTCGTTGGCCGTACAATTCACCTTTCTCTGGCTTTATTCCCATTGCCTTATAAAGTGCCTCAAGTGCCGTACGATCACTGTGATCTAGACTTTGTGAATACATGGACATGACACCGTTATTCCAACTAATTACACCTAGCATGGTTTGCTTGCGCTTGTGGTTGTAGCCTCGAATATCTCGTGTTGCATTCCATAGTTCTTTTGGATAATCACGAATCACTACCATCGTGTTTGGCATTTCACCTTTTGCCATTGCTATCATGTCTGTGTATTCATCCTTATCCTGCAGAACCCGGCGCAGCTCAAAGCCAAGATTGGGTCCAAGTTTTTTTGCGTCAACAATAGAATCATCAAAAACTGGCCCGAGCTGGCTACCATCATCGCTATATAATTCCTGCCCGTCAAAGCTAAATTCAAGTGGCGTGCGCATGTTACCGTCGAGCATTTCGGCAAGTAAAGTACGAGCATCCGTCAGCGCACGCTTTTCCAGGTCATAAATCGGTATACTTTGTTGATTTTTACTTAGAACTTGTTCCACGTATTTCCTCTTCCACCAGCGGAAGCAGAAGATACGTATAAATACGCATTGCTCCTGCTCGGGAGACTTTATAAGCTAGATCGGACTTTCCAATATTGGATTACCGTTGCGGCACAGTTCCGGATTTACACCGGATTCCAGCTTTTGATTGTTAAGTACATGCAGTGTAGCACGTGAATGCTTACGCTAGCTGTAGTGGTTTTAGCTGCGTTTATCCACAACCTGTAGCGTGACTACCTATTTTAGAAAGCCCATTCCTAAAAGAATGAATATAAATATACCAAAGCAGATACGGTAATATGCAAAATTCTTGAAATCATGTTTGGAAATATATTGGAGCAACCATGAGACAGCCAAAAGACCAGTGATAAATGCCGTTACAATGCCAACAATCAATGCCGCCTTGCCACCGGGAAGTTGGTTGATCTGCGCGTGGTTTTTGCCGACTTTATACAGCGTTGCTAGGATCATGACTGGCATGCTGAGGTAAAACGAAAAGGCTGTGGCCGTCACACGGTCAAGCCCGCTGAGCAGTCCACCAACAATGGTGGCGCCAGACCTTGAGACTCCAGGAACCAGAGATACAACCTGAGCCATACCTACCCCTAGGGCTTGTTTGGGCGTGATGTCATCCAAACGAGCTTTATGGCTACGTTCTTCGTTTTGCAAGCGCGCTCGGGAGCGGTTTCCACGATTTTGGTGGTGATATGTCTCAACCAGCCACAGCACTATACCGCCCAGGATCAGCATGATAGCCACCGTACGTGGCACGGCATATTTCTGCAGGGTTTTATCGAGCGCAACGCCAGCTAGCCCGGCAGGAATAGTAGCAATGATAAGATTGAGCCAAAACTTTTCAGCGCCCTTCTCTCGCTTAAACAACCTTTTGATACGGTTGATAATGTCGAGCCGGTAATACCAGATAACAGCTGAAACTGAGCCAATCTGGATAACAACGGTAAACAGTTCTGCCATGTCTTTAAAACCAATGGCGTGCTCAGCGACAATCAAGTGCCCCGTACTACTAATAGGCAAGAATTCGGTCAGGCCTTCGATGATTCCCAAAATAATTGCGTGTAATAATGCCGTCATTGACTTTATTATAGCGCGTCTTCAAGTACAATACGGGTATGCATTATTTTCTCGCAAAAACCGACCCCGATACTTACAGCCTTGAAGATTTTAAAAAAGAAGGAACCACCATTTGGGACGGTGTGCATAATAATGCCGCCCTGCTCTTTATGCGCCAAATGCATCCTGGTGACCTTGTTTACATATATGAATCCCTCTCCACAAAAGCTATTGTGGGGCTGGCAGAAGTCACAAGTGAGGCCTCCGAAAATAAGAATGATCCAAGAAAAAGCTGGGTCGTCAGTATGAAATTTATGAAGGAATATACAAAGCCGCTTACGTTAGCTGTCATAAAGTCAGAACCTAAACTAGAAAATTTTGCCCTTGTCCGTCAGTCGCGCTTGAGTGTGATGCCTGTACCTACGGATATAGTCACGGTACTCAATAAAATGCTTTCGGTGTAGCTAAAAATTTATGAACAAACCATACATAGGATGACCGAAGAAATACTGATGCCTATACCAACATTGGTGATAGAATAATAGTACTTATGCTTAGGCGCGCACGATATATCGCTCTTGTTGTTATTTTTACAGTGGCTACATTGCTCTTGCCCGCTAAAATTACGAATGCTGATGTAAGCCCCTGTGTACTCAGTACTACACCGCTACGAGCTGCTTCTAACTCTCAGGTGGATTTCCAGTTTGACCTCACAAACGGTAGCGGTAATGCAACTATTCGGCGTGTGCTCATAACGCTTCCTTCGAGTGACTTTTCAATAATATCGGTTAACTCTACTGGCTGGGATTCGTCAATATCTGACTCGTACGCAGAGTTTTTTAACAATAGCCTCCTATCAGACACGACCACAACTTTTCACATGATTGTTAGAACGGGAAATTTTATAGACGGCGAAACTGACTGGGGTGTTTATGCCTTCGATGGTAATGATGCAAATGGCTACGGCTCGCTCGTGTGCCAAAACAACAGCCCGTTTTTTATGGATGATAACACGCCTCACATCTCCAACGTAAACGTCAATGATGTAACTGCTACATCTGTTTCTCTGCACTGGGTGACGTCTTTACCCGCTAACTCGAAGGCGGAGTATGGGCAAGACAGTGGCTACGGCAACACTGCTACCAATGCCGATTTTGTGACCGAACACACGCTAGGCTTAAAAGGCCTTAATCCCAACACTGCCTACCATTATCGTGTTAGCGGAGCGACTGCCCAAGCCATTAGTGACGTATCTAGTGATGGAACATTCCAAACTGCAATTGAACAGGCACAAGTTGTAAAAACAGTGAATATTCCTGGTCTATCCGTCGTCGTTACTAACCCTAGCGACAAAACTCCACCAGTAATAACGCTCGAAGCTTTGGCAAATCAAAGTGTGTTTAAGTCAGCACCACTTATAAAAGGTACCGCCACTGACGATACGGCTATAGCACGTGTAGAATTTTCAATTAATAATGGCCGGGACTGGCTACTGACGGATACAGCTACAGGTATTGGCGGGAAGTCGGTTGCATTCGGCTTTACAGCGCAAGGGCTCGAAGACGGTAACTACAGTGTTATGGCACGTGCTATCGACAGTGGTGGTAATAGTAGCTCAACTACTCCATTTACTATTGTGATCGATCGCCTGCCGCCAATTGTCGGTGGGAGCGTAGTTACATTGGGACCACAAGTGCTTACAGGCGACCAGAATGGGGTTATACATATCATGGCAGGGGTAGACCAAAAAATTACGTTGAGCGCCGTTGGTGGACCAACAACTATCTCGCTCCACGCAGCAAACCCTAATTCAAAAGAAACTAATAAGACATTTTCTTTGACGCAATCTGCCGATACCGGACTGTGGAGTGGTATCGTCAGCTTTACTTCAGTCGGAACCTACAACTTGGTAGCTAGTTCTGTCGATGGTGCCGGTAATAAGTCAGTTAAAAACCTCAATATTATGCAAGTTAAAACACCTGCACAGGTCGTAAAGCACGACGGCAAAGCGGCACAAGCTTTGATAACGGCTTATTACATGGTACCCGAAACAAATGAGTGGGTAGTCTGGGACGGGTCTGCATACAGTCAAAATAACCCACAACGAACAGATAACAATGGTAACTTTAAGCTATTCTTACCGTCAGGTACATACTACTTAAAAGCAACGGGCAAAGATATTTCATCGATCATAACCAACACATTCACGCTTAGTAGTCCCACACCCATTGTTGCAAAGCTAAAATCTCGGGGTAGCAGCGACCTCATGCAGAGCTTTTTCTCCCGCTATTTTTCAGTGCCGATCAACGCAAATATTATGAGCACAGCGCATACTACTTCTTCTAGAAATAGCTTACTTGGCGACCAAGTACCCGACCTTCAGCTAGCCAGCACAAACGGACAGACAGTCCATGCAGTCGATCTACTTGGGAAGCCTACTATACTAAGTTTCATGAGTAACTGGGCGCCCTCTACAAGTGACCAACTACCAGCACTAGATCAGTTGTCAAACACTCCAGACATCAATGTCTACCCCATCGCGCTCCAGGAAAGCATTGGTAAAATGCGTGCCTACCAGGCGATAACTGGCTATAAGGTGCCGTGGTTAGCCGATCCGGATAGTACCACCTCTGATAGTTTCAAAATAACAAGCCTCCCAACACATTTCTTTATCAGCCGTGAGGGAACAATAAAAAAGATTATTATAGGGGTTTTATCCAAGTCTGAGCTGCTTAACAATATTACTGGCCTATAAAGCCTGTTAAACTGCTTACGCTTAGAGTATTATCAGAGTAATAAGTTTTAGAAACAGGACGATAAAATGTTACCCATACAGTTTTTCAGTCAAAATATACATTTCGCGGTTAATCTGTTCGCGGCATTAGTTTTTTTTGCGGTATTCTGGCTGTATCTCGATGCTTGGCTTAATAAAAAGAGCTCCCGGGAGCTTGTAAAATGGGTTGGTGCGCTGCTTATATCCATATCTTTTCTTGTGCAGGCAACTCAGATTGAGCAATCCGTACTAGGTAGTTCAATTTTTGGAAATTCCACTGAAACCTTGTCTGCAATCCTTCGTTTACTAGGTTATATTGGTCTGATTATTGGCCAGATTCTTGACCCCCTACAGGCCGTTCCTAAAGTAAAAGGAATAACTGATGAAGATTTTGGCGACAAAGCCGAAACAAAATTAAAATCCTCACCTGCTATAATTGCTGCCAGCAAAGTGTTCGGCCTCATATTTGTACTCCCTGCTGCTGCGCTTACTATAGGACTCCTCTATCTAAGGCGTGCAACAAAGGGCCTAGAACGCCACTTACGCCCCGTGGCCATCTCATTTCTTTTGCTTGCTGGTTCCGAAGTATTTGCTTTAGCCGGTCTGCTGCGCGGTACGCATAATCCTGAACTTTATAACCTCGTAAAGGCCTTTGGGCCTGCTTGGACGGCACAGCTAATCCTGTTGCTCGCGAGCACAATAGTACTGGGCCGGTGGGTGTGGAATTATCTTATCAAACGATTCTTATCACAGTTATTTATGATCTTTATTCTCATTACGCTGTCGGTGTTCTTGATGACTACCATCAGTTTTACTTATTTACTGACACGCAGTGTACAGAATAATAGCCTCGACAACCTTGAGACCGCGAGCAATGTGTTGGGATATGCACTAAAAAGTAAGAGTGCTGAAACCCGCGCAAATGCTGAAGCTATTGCTCAAAGCCCACTTGTGGCACAGGCCGTTCAAGCAAAAGATCATGCTGCATTACAAACATTAACCACGAGCTTCCTCGCGGACAAGAAAGAATCTAATCTTATTATCACAACCGCCAATGCCCAAGTACTACTCCGTGCCGAAGACCCAGATAGATTTAATGATTCAATTTCAAATGATACACTTGTCCGGAGAGCCTTAGTCGGCGAACCGAGCAGTACAGTTGCTAGCAGCCAAGGCGTCTTAGCACCAGTTATTTCTATCAAATCAGCGGTACCAGTCCGTGACAGCACCAACAAAATAATAGGCACCGTGACAGCTGCAGTTATCATCGACAATGGACTTGTTGACGGCATCAAGAACGCCACTGGGCTCGACAGTGCCATATATAGCGGCAATGCCCTGTCAGCAACCACATTCAAGGCAGAAGACAGTAAGACACGCCAAGTTGGTATCAAACAAACCGATATGGCTGTTACAAATACAGTTCTCGTCAAAGGAAAAGTCTTTAAGGGCTCCCTAAATATACTTAACCGCCAATACCTTTCAGTTTATACCCCAGTAAAAGACGTTAATAATACTGTCATCGGGATGCTCTTCATCGGCCAGCCGCAATCGACTGTACTCAAGACGGCTGGACATAGCATTGAATTAACCTTTGTTTTGGCCGCTGGACTCCTACTCCTAACCATCATCCCTGCCTACTTTACGTCAAAATACTTGGCATACCAGCTACAATAAAAGCCTGATTTATAGTTATCTTTCTTCCCGTAAAGATATGCTCCGTGATATAGTTACATCACTATGACAAAAGTACTTATTATCGAAGACGATCCGCTCATGAGCCGGATGTACCAAAAAATTTTTACATTCGAAAAATACGAAGTAGAAATGGCTGGTGATGGCGAAGAAGGCCTAGCAAAAGCTGCAACTGTTCAGCCAACAATTATCCTCTGTGATGTCATGATGCCAAAAATGAATGGCCTTCAAGTACTCGAAAAACTCAAAGCCGACCCAGGCACCAAGTCGATTCCTGTCATTATGCTCACCAACCTTGCAGGCCAACAAGATGCCGAAACGGCAATGGCTAAGGGCGCCGTAAAATATATAATCAAGAGTGAGCACGATCCAAAAGAAGTTGCTGATATGGTTAAAGAAGTTGTTGCAGGCTATACGCGTAACGAAGTACCGATGTCTGCCTCAGTTTCCATGCCCGCTCCAGCACCTGCAGACGAGCCTGCACCACAGCCACAAGCCGTGACGCCAACAGTTGACCCTACTCCAATTACTGAAGCCTCTGATACTCCTGCTGCTGCGCCACAACCGAACCCAACAATGCAGCAAGACCAACCTGTACCTGCTCCCGATCCAAGCATCGTTCCACCAACAGATTCAAGCACGCCCACGTAAGAATCTTCAGTTAACCAAATTTCTAATGAGTCGCCGCGAGACTCAGACTTTACGTATAATCCCCAGACTTGCTTCAACCTTGAGCGTACTCTGGTGGCTTTTAAGCCACTCGTTAACGGCTTTTGCAGCACCAGGAAGCGCCTCATTTTGATAATCGTCAACCAGCACCACTGCCCCTGGCGCAAGCAGTGGCCATACGAGCCGTAAACTGTCGATAATCGATTCATAAAAGTCACCGTCTAAGAATGCAAGCGCAATCTGCATCGGGAGATCATATGCACTTAGTTCAGAAAACCAGGCTCTCTTGATATACGGTACTCTTAGACCCGATTTTTTGAATAACTGTACTACTTCACGCTTCGTTGCCGGAAGCTCACCGGCCTTAAACTGCAAACCAGCTGGGCTATTATCCTGCGCAACTTTGGGAGGCAAGCCAGAAAACGAATCATAGAGATACAAAAGCTTGTCGGACTTGTTATTGTGAAGCGTTCTTTGCATTTCAAGCGAAGTCAGCCCCTTATAGCAGCCGAGTTCCACAATGTCACCTGCTACACCCTCATCCAAAACGCCACGAAGTTCTCGCAGCAAGACGCTCAGTTCGTGGAGATTAAATTGGTCATTTGTCTGCATAAGAAATAGTATAGTGTAGCGCGTATCGGCTATAAAGATTGTATATATCCTTAGTATCCGCTACAGGTGTTAGCTGGCTTGTCCTGCAGCTTCGGCGTTTCGTTCTGATACTTATATATCACATACTTGTCTCCCGCCGAAAACTGGCAATCCGGTAACATCGGTACGTCGTATCCAAGATACTGCTTTAAAACAAAACGAAATGGGTTAACGGATGTATTGATATTTTCTTGTACGGTACTTGGGTCAACACCGGGCATGTAGTAGCTTGCGAGCACCCCAAACTTTTGCTGTTCCTGTGCCAGTGGCAAATTAGAAGGATCATAATAATGGCCTGGACTTAAAGCAAAGCGGAATTCCTTTGGATATGGGCCTTCATCAGACTGGATAACTATAATAGCATTTGGCGAATGCTGACGAATATAGCCCATCATCTCTTTGATTTGGGTGTTTAGGTATGTGATTTCCTCGATATATTTGACCGTTTCGTCTTCGCCCGAGTCATTGCGACCACCGTCATAGCTTGGGTCTGAACCATTTGCGTCAAAGATGTAGGGATCATGTGGGGCTAGGAAATGTGCAAAGGTAAACTGTGGTTTATCGTTAGAAGTAATAGCTATAGTTTTTACTGCAGCTTGCTGCGCAAAGAAGTTCTGTCGAGGGTTGTTATCGTTGTCGTATTTGAGAACCATCATATCCCCCAGCGTCAGGCCTTTTTTTAACCATGGCGACAAGATGCTTTTATTAACAATGTCACGAGTAAGGTCACTCAGATAAAAGTTTTTACCGAAGACGCGCAGACGGAATGACTTAGTCGGATTGCCATCAGCTTTGACTGCGACACGCGTAAAATCCCACCATGAGCTTACTTGATTATACCTATAGCCATTTTGCTTGAGTACCTGGGCAATCGGCGGGTTATTTAAAATACTGCGGTATGGAAAAGCTGTCTGATATTTGGCGTTCCCAAAAAGCTTACCAAGATCAGTATGATACTGCATGGCCAACGTTGAGCTTATAGACTGCATTGTAAAAGGGTAATTTGATTGAGCATCTTCGTTTGTCACAAAGCCTTGTCCTGCTAAGTAACTCGTGAGGTCGCTGTTATTAAAATTGTAAACTTTTTTCAGCGTGTTGTTGTTTGCGTAGCGGTCAAAAACAAAATAATAGATGTCGGGTTTGGTGATGGCCGCGCCGCTTACACGCTTAAACTGCGGTGTTGGTGCTTGGTAAGAAAGTTGCCGATTAAAAATCATTAGCCGATCGGCCACCTTCAAACCTTGTATTACAAATATGAAAAGCACTGCGAATAATAGTATTCGGTGCAGTTGAAGGTTACGCATAAATAACACTGAACGACTTGCTCGAACTACGCCGTAGCCAATCGCACCACAGATGATACTCAAGATAATAGCCGTTACCGTTGCACTTGCAAATGCCGTTTCGAATTGTTTTGGCAGCAGCACGTTGCCTACACCGCTGAGCCATTTTGGAAGGTAGCTATAGCTATAAAGCAAATATATAAGAATAAGGCTAGCAACGCGGGCCGCGAACCAACTGCCTAACCCTAAGCGGTAAATATAAAATAGAATTGTTGCTATGACACCAAAAAACAAAATAGGGATGATAACTTCGCTTGGATATTGAAAATCGGCGTTTAAAAGGTAGTGACCAAATATAAAAGAACTGATAAATGCGATCTCTGGTAGGCTTGTGTGGGCTACTTTGTGTGCACTAGTGAGGGCGAGGCCTTTGAGCCGCGGACGTAGCTCTTGTGTAGCTGCCGGCTTATCTCCTGCAGATTTTGCCACATGTTTCTTATGCTTAGTCACTTATTTAGTATACAGGTAGAGCCACCGCTCTGAGTGACTTATTTGTTTTTTAGCAACTTGCTTGAAGTAACTACCCATAGCAGCTTCGAAATTTTCTAGGGTGTAGCCAGGGAAAATGTCTTTACGTGAAGCAAGCAGATGCTTAACCTTCGAGTCGCTCTTTGGTATAAATTCTATAATTATATTCTTCCCAATCTTATTCATGAGCTCAGCAATTTTTGGCAGAGGTACATTACGCCCGATAGCTAAATGGTGTACAACCGCCAACGCAAAGACAACATCGGCTGGACCACGGTTTATAAGAGACTGACGCTCATTAAGCTCCCAGCCAATAGCTGGGCTTGGAATGGCAACGTCCTGAACAAGCGGCAACATCATATCAGAATACTTATCATCCCTTTGATAATTATTGGCAACGGCTTTCGCATCAATATCCCATGCCACCACATAAGCTCCGTGTTTAGCAGCTAGCTCACTAAACTCACCGTTATTAGCCCCTATGTCCCAAACAACTTTGGGCTTTGATTTGAGCTGACCCAAGAAACCCTCAACAAGCTTTGACTTGTCTTTAAAGGCTGTGTTGTTATAGTTGGTAAATTCATAATATTTGCCCCATTCCGTTGAAACTTTGGGTGGTCTCATTGCGCCTACGCACGCTTCTAAGCTCGACATGAGACCTTCGAGCGCAAAAGCACTTACTTTACGCTTTGGGATACTAGCCACTTCTGTGCCACTCCCCTGGTGCTTACGTTGTGAACGTTCGTGTAGATACACATGCGCAAGCAGACCTTTTTTAAAACGAGCTTTACGCGGCAACAAGCCAATGGCCAAACTCAGCGGAATTCCTTCAAGATATGTTTGTAGCATGGTTAGGGCTTGTTCGGTAGTAAAATGTGCAAGTGCAAGAGGGATAATAAAGTGCTCGCAGAACTGTCGGTAGCCTTCCCAGGCTTGACCTTGTTCGTATTTTGCAAAAGAAAGGGTATCAATAAACACTGGCTTCTTACCAATAAACTGCACGTTGTAAGCGCTGGCGTCTTTCAGGATCATGCCGTGTTTGAGTGCCAGCTTCTGGATTTTAAGTGTTAAGAGTGCTGCATCCCGTAGCTGTGGAAATGACCACTCATACGGGTACGATATAAACGGAATCTGCTCCGGCTTTATGATAACAAAGCGTTCAGCGTCATCTTTAATACCTTTTAGATTTTTTACTTCGATGTGAGGAATTAAGTATTTCTTAGTCACTAAAACATCGTACAAACCAGAAGAATTAAAAAGCTCAAACTCCGCTTGGGCAACATTATTGATCTGGCGGTACACTGTGCCGTCCAATTCAAAGACAAATCCCGCAGGGTCACGGTATGAACTGGCTAATGGGCTTATCCGCATAACTGACTATTATACGTCTTTTTCGTCGTCAGAATCTTTATTTTTCTTGCGCGTTCGGATTGAAGTCAACGCTTTCCGTCCAAATAATCCAACACCGGCTGCAATGCCAATAATAGACTGTATGACCATGCTTCCCGTCCCTGCATCCAGGTAGGCGAAATTGAATAAATGATGCATTAAGGAATCCTCCGATTACGACATTACTATTAAAAATAGTTTAAGACAATAGACCTGAAAATAACCTGATAACGATAACACTTTAGGTGTTTTGTTAGCTGTAGGTTATTTTACAGCTAAATCACTCATAAGGAAACTGCTTACGCGAAGTGGCCTCACTTCATACCACACGACATGATCTACCCCATATATAGATTGTAATGACTTCATGGGTCATATACTATAATGCTAATGGTTAATTTATTACTACCAACCTCGGAGACAACTAGGGTGCGCCAAAATACCACCGAATTTCACCTTCTACGCTACTTACCTACATCAGCGGGTTTATAGAATATGGCTCAAAAAAGCACAAAGCTACAGTGGCCTCCTTACCGTGTTGTCGCAACTCTTGCCACTATCCTGTTTATCATTTTTGCGACTATGCAGGTTAGTAGCCTGTACCCAACCTATTTTGTTTTTAGAATGAATACTTATGTATTGCTGTCTGTATTTGGTGTTCTCCTTAATAGTGTACTTTTAGCAGCTCTCTATGTCAGAAAAGGACATTTTAATGCAAGGTTGTGGTTATCTGTTTCTATCATCGGCATTATTTTGCTTGGGATAGGTCAGGGTCTTGAACGTCTGGCTACCACCCCAGAACAAGCTTTGTTTTGGTCACGACTTGGGCTCGTCGGTATTCCGCTGATTTCTACGGGCTTCTATATGTTTGCTTATTTTTACACAAACAAGAAGCATAATCAGCGCGATGCTTTATTACCTGCTTTATTACTTGCTGGTGGTGTGGTCTTGGTTACTTTTGTCTTAAAAGATTTCACAACAGAATTAATCATAAAAAGCCGTGGTCCTTGGGGCTATGACCAGCCACTATCAACAACTTTTGTTCTATTAACACTTTGGCTTGGGGTAATCGTCTTACTTGGTATTTTAAAGTTCGTCATCTTTTACTATGCAAGCATTACAAAAGAAGAAAGACAGCAGTCAAAGATTATTATCGTATGTGCGGGGACGGCGCTTGCTGGTGCCTTAATCGTTGACGTCCTTCCTCGTTATTTGGGGATTAATATTTTGCCGTTAGCGCTCTTATTTCAATCAGTATTACCGCTTGGTGTCATTTATGCTATCTACCGTTATGATACGTTCTCCCTCGATTTCTCTGTACTGGCAGCCGACATCTTTGACACACTTAACGAAGGAATTTTTATTACAGATACTGATTTTAAAATCCAAATGGTTAATCGCTATGGACTAATACTCAGCGGCTACGATAATGAGACGCTCAACCAAAACGACGTTGAAAAACTTTTTGAAAAAACGAATTACGAAAGTATAGAAAAGTCTTTTAAAGAACAGTTGTCCCTATCCAAAACGGCTACGATTGATGACATATACATGATCAGCAAGTCTAATGCCAGGGTTGCGATTAATTTATCTGTTGCACGTCTAGAAGGAGCTGTTCCAGCTTACGTGTTTGTAGTTACAGATATATCCAAAGTTAAACAGTTCACATACCGTGACAAAAAGACCAATCTTGAGCTTGAAGCGGCAAACACAAACTATCGGGACCAGCAACAAGCCATGCTAAACCTACTGGAGGATTCGCGCATCCTAAGCGAACAGCTACAACAAGAAAAAGAAGGGGTCGAGAAAAAAGTTGCGGAACGAACCATGGAAGTACGGATTGAACGCAGCCGTCTTCAGGCGTCAATTAATAGCCTCGACATCGGATTTATTATTATCGACACCAATAAAAAATTATTGACCGCAAACGGTGCATACCGGACCATTGTTAATAATAGTGATGATACTATCGTTCCTGGGCTTGAACATTTGGCTCTACGACTAAAGGATTCTTTTGACATAAAAGAGGCACTGGATATATGCTTTAAAAACGGTGAAAATATTACCAAAGATAATCTACAAATAGATGATAAAGCCATTCGTATATTTATAGCCCCCATTTTTGAGGAAGATAATAATGCCAAATCTCTTGGAGCGGTAGTTCTAGTGGAAGACATCACCGAGGCCAAAGCTATAGAGCGCTCACGCGACGAGTTTTTCTCAATTGCTTCCCACGAACTTCGAACGCCGCTGACTGCAATTAGAGGTAATACCCAAATGATAAAAGAATATTATAAAGAGCAACTATCAGATCCTGACCTAAAAGACATGGTTGATGACATCCATGACTCAAGTATTCGTCTTATAACTATCGTTAATGATTTCTTGGACACGTCACGGCTTGAACAAGGAAAGATATCATTCCAGCTCAGTGATTTTGAAATCAACGATCTGGTTGAAGAAGTTGCTGCGGAATTCAAGGCAGGCGAAGTAAACCCTACCTTATACATTAAAATAGATAAACCAGAGACAACTTTGCCGTTAGTTCATGCCGACCGTGACCGCCTGAAACAAACAATCATAAACCTTGTCGGCAACGCCTGCAAGTTTACAGAAAAAGGTGGCGTAACTATATCTATGCACCAAAAAGATTCTTACATATTCATAGATGTCACTGACACAGGCAAGGGCATTCCTGCGGAGAGTCGTAGCTTGCTATTCCGTAAATTCCAGCAAGCCAGCAACAACATCCTTACTCGAGACTCAACTCGCTCAACAGGCCTTGGATTATACATTTCCAAGCTGATCATCGAAGGAATGGGAGGCAAAATTTATATGAGCCATTCAGAACTAGATAAGGGTTCAACATTTACAATTGAGATCCCTGCTCTCAATAAACCATAAAAATGGGACAGATTTTCTAAGCGCTTTTAAGATGCATCTTTTGCTGTTAAGTCTTTGATCTGTTTTTTCATCTCTACCATTTTAAGCTCACGCCCAACCATAAGTTCATTCAAACGTTTGACCTCAGATAGCTGGTTTTCCATGTCCACTTTTGACTTATTAACTTGATCTAACGCCTCACGTAACTGGCTAGAATTTAGTTCAATTTCCGCCCACGATGATAGATCTTTAAGCAGCGTTACCTCTTCGTCAGTAAATTCACGAGGCTTAACGTCTATAAGACAGAGGGCGCCGGGATGTGTACCATCTATAGCTCGGAGCGGCACACCCAAGTAGGCTCGAATTTTTAGCCCCCCAGTAACATTTGGATTATCCCTAAATCTCTCGTCCTCCAGCGTATCTCTTATAATCAACGGCTCATCAGATAAAATTGTATGGCCACAGAAGGATACGCTTCTATCCATTTCAAGACCAGATTCAATCCCAAAACATGATTTACTAACCTGTATATCATCAGCAATAAGGTTTACCATGGCAACTGGAACGCCAAACAAAACTGCAACGACGCGGGTTATACGGTCAAAGCGCTCTTCACTTTTACCGTTTATTAAGTCTAGCTGGTTGAGTGTTGACAGTCGCTGTACTTCGTTAAGCGGTTTTGCCGGAGCAATCATGATATTTTCTTTCTTTTTATTTTTTATTCTTTCGTAAGTAATTATACTAGAACAGTGCAAGCACTCTTTTAATGTGTGATTTTTGTGAGGATTAATTCTTCAATTTCAAAAAGTGGTATTTTGTCGGCAAAACTTGTGCCATAGTGTGCTTTAACAACAGTGGAATCTGGCCCAATAATAAACTGTGCCGGCATTAAAAAGCCATCACCATCAATCTTGCCCTGCACTACCTGGCCCTTCATCATTGCAACAACCGTAGCTGGCAAACTAAGGAGGCTTTTGGCAGCCCCAGCAACCGATGACTCAACTCCGTATTGATTATAAATAGTCTTATCGGGGTCTGCCACAACTGGGAATGGTGGATTTCTGGCAGAAACATACGTATCAATACTTTCGTCGTTGGACTGGAAAAAAGCTACTGTCTGTAGCCCTCTTTTAGAAAAATTATCATAACGCTCAATCAAACGCATAAGTGTTATGTTGCAAAAAGGACAGCCAGCATAGCGGAAAAAACTTAATAGAACATATTGGTTTTTATAGGTGCTGAGCGAAACGGGATTTCCTTTTACGTCGTTCACCGTAAAGTCTGGAGCTGTCTGGCCATCGGTAAGACGCATGTGATTTCCTTTTTTAATTTTTGCTTTCTTTCACGTTTCAGTATAACAAAAACTTTAGAGATGCCCTACTGAACCACAAAAGGCTTATCCGAATTTGGCAATTGCAATACGAAAGGCTGGTTATTAAGAACTGCCTTGGAGATCTGGTCCGGTACTGCGCCGTACTTCATAGCCATTCGTATAGCCGTTTTGGCGTTTTCGGTATGCCCTGCGCGGTCTTCATACATAGCCAGGTACAACCACAGTTTAAAATTCTGAGGGTAGGCATTGAGAGCAGTTTGGAATGTCTTGTCATTTTCGGCTGGAGTTCCATAATATAGCGCAATCAAGCCAAGGTTTTCATAAATTGTAGCTTGGCTACCGTGCCGTAACGCTTGGCTGTATGCCCTTAGCGCGCCTGGATAATCACTAGTTTGTTGCAAAGCAACTCCTAAATTTTGGTAGTTAAACAGTGTCGGATATATATCAATTGAACGCTCGGCAAAATCTGCGGCTTCATGATACTTACCCTCGTGTATCAGCCCTTGGGCAATGTCACCCATGGCAGCATAATCTTCTTTTGACGCACCCAGGTCATGCTTAGCAAGTTTATACGGTGTTTGGTAATATGTCCCCTGAATAACCGTGCTGATGCCTAAGATGATGATTACTGCCGCACTAACGACAATAACTAGTCGCTCGTCTACTTTTATTTTGATATTTTTTATGATGATCGTAAACATGCCCAGCACACCAATCATCGAAAAATAAAACCAGCTTGGGCTGGCTGTCATGTCAATTGGATACAGCTGCAAATACGGCGCTATCCCCACTACTGCCCAAACAGCGAAAAGTATAAATATATGGAAATCTTTTTTACTGCTGTTCTTTCTAATCCAAAGCCCTCCGTACACAAAGCCACTCACGAAAACAACGTCGATTAATAAAGGCAGCAACGTATTACGCATAGTAAAGCTTGGGTACGCCCAGAAATACCTGGTCGACAATTTCCATGGCACCGCGAACTTGGTGATATAAAAAAGCAGGACGGAAGGTAGGTTGTAGAGCCTATGCACAAAATCTAAGCGGTCAATAGGTGCGATGTGTGTCCGAACGGGAATGAAGCCAACAGCATGAATGCGGAGTGCGGAATACGCAGCAACTGGGATGACTAAGACGGCAAGGAAAACCTTAATGCGCTTCCGCTCAAAATAGAAAAGATATAGTAACGCAACTAATGCAAAAAGCACACCTATTTCTTTTGAAAGCAGCGACAGGAACAAGCATGCAGCAAATCCTCCAATTCCTTTTATTGATTTATATGTCATGAGCAGCCACAGCCCCAGCAAGCCAAACAAAACAAATAATACGTCTTGTGTTGAAGGGATGGCAAAGGCAACCTGTGAGTTGAGCGGATGTACTAAGAATATAAGAGCACACAATAAGGCCTGCCATGGCTTAAAGAAACGCTTAAAAACAAGATAGAGTAGGTATGCTGCTGCAATATAAAGCGCAAGCTGGACGATATGAAATGCAAAAGGACTTGCTTTAAAAAAGGTGTAAATAAGTGAAAACGTCAGCGTCATCATTGGTCGATACGAAGGCCCTGTTAGCTGTTGACCGTTATAAAACGTACTGGAGCTCAGTAAGGTGCCTGCGTTGGAAATTGAATGAACAGGAATGTTATTAACAATCTGGTAATTATCATCTCCTTGGAACGGGCTCGAAAGCCCCACAAAAAATGTTACGAGTGCCAGGCCTGTAATTATCCAAAGTATCTGCTTGTCTGTCAGCAAACTTATTCTTTTAAGAATCGTCGCTTTTTTTATTACGCGCGCCATAGAAAATCACATCCGCATGCTTTCATATGGTGATTATCTCATACTCCTATGCATTTGCTTGTGGGTCAAAATTGGGGCTCATCCATATAGGTAATACTGTGAGAATATTTACTATCAACAAACTTAAATAAACATATGCTTAAAGAGCTTTAACTAAGTAAAGGAGTTATACAATGGCAGACAAGAAAAGTAAGCTGAATAAAATGGAAAACAAGGCTTATGAAAAGAAGGGTGAAATCAAAGCACGCCTGGCAAGTATGAAAGAACAAGTCGAAAATCGTTCAGAGAACGAAGAATAAACAAGTTTTCTCATAAAAAAGCTCTCTTGACGGAGGGCTTTTTTATTTGGCTCAGTGTTCATGAGCGTGTCTTTCCTCTGGTTTACCGTTCATCATTTTCATCATAGGCAGACCACCGCTCCGCACAAACCTGTAGACTAATGCTCCTGCCAATATCAGAAACGCGATGTTTAAGAAACTAGTATAGTTCCAGCTAATACTTGCATCTGTTACTTTGGCTGCTCTTTCCGCAGGTATAAGATGTAACACGCTAAAAAGTAGCTCTATGGCATAACCTGCTAGTACCATTGCGACGTAAAACGTAGCAGCAATAAACAATGCCATCTTTGTGCCGTAGTATTTGCGGTAAATAATCAGTATCGGCAAAATTATCAGGTCAGCAAATATAAAGCTAATAACTCCGCCAAAACTAATACCACCGTTCCAGAGCACACCAGCTAGCGGAACATTACCTATAGAACACACGAAGCTGACAACCGCTACCAGTGGTCCAATGAGCGGTCCCCATAACTTAGACAATAATGGGTGGCCTACCAAAAAGAACTTTTGCCAAAAACTGTTCGGTATCCATGCTCCTGCCGCACCAGCTATTAGCAGTCCCCCTACTACATCTCGTAGTACCGCAGCCCATTCCATAACAAAGATATGAGATATAGAAGTAAAGCCTTCTGGTGAGCGTAAACGTTGCCAAAATGTACCGGCGCGTTGTACGCTCATATCCATTGCTGCGTGACCCTCCATTGAACCAGCCAAGCCTTTTTCAGCTTGCACGTGGGCAGATTCTAGTAACTTTTTACGGAGGAATAGGCGGAACAATATAGCGATAAACAATATCATCAAAGGCCCACCAATAAATTCGGCTAAGGTAAACTGCCAAGCAATCAGCAACGCTAAAATTATGCCTAGTTCAATAACGAGATTAGTAGATGCAATTTCAAACGTCATAGCTGCCGTAAAGCTAGCACCCTTACGCCACAGTGACCGTGCTAACGCAACGGCAGCATACGAGCACGAAGAACTGGCCGCACCCAAACCCATAGCAATCACCAGCGTTTTGGGCTTATCATCACCAAGTAGTTTCGTAATGGTCTGACGGCGTACTACCGCTTGAACTACAGCCGATAAGACAAAGCCGAGGATTAAAGCCCACAACACTTCCCATGTCATAGCACCAGCGAGGGATAGTGCGTGTCTAATAGCGTGTAATATCATGCGTTGTCCTCCTTTTGGGCAGTATATTTAGGTAGCTTTTGCTGACATGGCTTAATGGCTCATCTGCATGGAGTTCATGCTATTACTAGACTTGCTGGCTTTTGGCAGTTCCTTGACTGTCAGGTTGTAGTCAAAGGTAGATACTGTGTCATTCGCCTGAGTTTGCAGATAAAGCTTATACTGTCCAGTTATTGGGAATGTCACCATAAAGATTATTAAACCTATCTGGTCGTTTACGTCACCAAGCAATGGGTGCGCATGAATAAACTCTAGATTTGGACCTAAAATTACTATGTGGCCTAATGCTCCGAGGTACTCCTGCAAGTTCTTAAATGCTGTAGCGTTTTTGTTAATTTCAATGGTCAACCTAGCATCTTGTCCAGCATAAAAAATTGGTTGGCCAGAGGTTGACGGGGTATCACCACCCGGTAACTCTATAATACTTGTCGCGAAGCCATCTACGTTGCTTGTGAGCCTATCATCTCCAAGTGGCTGGATAGCTTCTTTACTAATGTCACCAACACTTACATCTTGGAAAGGAGCTTCGGTTTCAATCATACCCATAGCGTCTTTTTTGGCATTAGTGGTAGCAAAGTTAGCGTACAGGCGATATTGTCCGTCTGTAGGAAACTTAAAGTTATCCATAGTAAACATACCGGTACTGCTGTCATAGCTAGGATGAACGTGTTGAAAATTGGTACGGTCTTTACGAACTACAATTAAGTGCATAAGTTTGGTACTATCTAGGACAAAATCTTTTAATATCTTGCCATTTTGCTCAACGTCAAAATGTAATGTTACGGGACTACTGCCAGTATAAGTTTTGCCAGACATAAGATTTACTGAGTAGTTTATACTGGGAGCACTAGCCATAGACATTTTGCTATGATCCATGCTTGCTCCTCTGTCGCTATTCTTATTTTTGTATACCAAAGTGCCAGTAACTCCACTGACGACAATAATGACAGCAACAACAATTAACAATTCTTTTTTACGCATAAACCACCTCACTTACTGCGTATGTTATTAAGCTCATAGAGACTTAGCATTTCCTGTATAGCCTTTTCGTGGCTCTTTGGATCGTCCGTAGCAAGCATTTCTGTTACATGAGTTCGCAAATGATTCTCAAGTATCAATTTGTTAAGTGAAGCCAAAGATTTTTGTATAGCCAGGCCCTGCGTCAGTATATCCATACAGTAAGCTTCGCTTTCAATGGCTTTCTGCAACCCCTTAAATTGACCCTCAATTATCTTTGAGCGATGGCTAGCCCGCTTTTTAATGTCTGCAATCATTATAATATTTTATACCCCATGGGGGTATTTAACAAGTCCATTCAGCTATAAATGTTTTAGGATTAATTATTTGCTTTATATTTAATCTTCTCTGTTTGTTCTGTAGTGTTTGACTTTAAAAGAAAAGTACCCCCAAATTGAAAGAGTACTTAACAAGGTTAGAACCAATAAAATTATGTCTTCCAAAGATAAAACGGACGCCTTAACGTCCGTTCAAGCAAATACGTGCTTTGGCTCCGCTTACAGGTCACGAACTCATACTATACTATTTGAAAGTGTTGTAAACCATATGCATATACGTATCTTTGGCCATTTTTGCTTTTTTGAGAAACTCACTTCGAGCCAACCACTCGTAGCTTGAATGTTCCCAGCTCAAAGTTATTTCTGGCCTTACCTTCATTTTTGTGACAAAGAGTGCATAGTGAGTGCCGTGTGCTGAATAATCAGTACCTGAATAAATCTCATAAGCCCTGCGAGAATCAATGTCCACACCGGCTTCTTCCTTCACTTCGCGAAGCATAGTTTCGAGTAGGGTTTCGTCATCCTCCAATGTTCCGCCCGGCAGATCCGGATCTATCCCAAAGTTTGGATGATCACTTCTATGCATCAAAAGATATTTATCATCTGGATCAATGATTACCAGCTTAGCTACTTTTTTCATTAATCTAAGTATAACAAAAAGTCTAGCGGCACAACCCCGCCGACAAACAGCTCTACAGTAACTACTGCTACTCCTGTTCTCGTCTCAGGTACAACAACCTCAACCCCATCTTCAGCCACTACGACAACTGTGCCAACACAGCCTACAACTACCACAACAAGTACCGCACCTGGCCAAGCTAACCAGCCCTTAATACTAGGTAACAGCGACTACGGACACGCTCACCAACCTACGCGTTCTTAGCAAGATCTGTGCCTGTACGCTCTAACTTACCCCAATGCACAAGCGGCCCGCGTAGAACATTTATAAAAGACCGAAGTATTACATAATACATTAGCTGCCTATAAAAAATCCTTTGCGGGTATAACAATCTGACTAAGTGTCTTTCAAGCATAAGAGATGTTGGAGGGTTAGGGAGATTCGCGCCCTTATACCTTAAAGTTCGGCGGGCTTTGTTGCGCCGGAGAGTTCAAGAAGCACATTTGGCTCGTCTCCTACGACCCACGCATCGTGTCCCGGCTGGATGATTGCCATATCTCCTGCGCCAAACTCTAATTCGGTGCCATCATTCATCACCACTTTTTGTCGACCCGAAAGAAAATACTTAACATGATACTTCTGACAGCTTTCAGTGTTTACTACCGGCTTCACGTCTTCCGACCATTTCCACCCTGGTTCGAGCGTCTCGCGATGTACCACAAGCCCGCCGATATCTACGGTCTCAATTAGCCCTTTTGCAAAAGGTTGCTTAGTCTCATCGGGAGATGTAAAGCTTTTCTTTACTATTAATTTCATAACCATTATATCCTTGCTTGAGTTAATGCTCTAAAGATAACTATAGCACCAAGTCCCGTGAACCAGTTAACGAGGAACGGATTAAATTTCTTCTTAGCTATCAACACAATTTTTTCTTGACCGATCAAGGAGAGAAGCTAGAAGCAGGTCTAGGAACTAGGTCTGGACTTTACTCTGCTTGGTTGGTTCCGGGAGCAGGATCCGAACCTGATGTTTCTACCACCAGATTTATTGATTCACTTTACCTTAGCTTACATCCGTTATTTACCAATTTTTACTTTAGTTTTCGGTGTCTTGACTTGTCGTAAAGGATAAAAGCTCCAGATTAATAGCTTCATATACAAAAGTGTTCACGACTAGCCCTTATAATCGTCGGGCTCTTCGTAGTAATACGATTGTTCTATACCTTTCATGAATACTTCACGGTCATCTATTTTGTCGGTTAATGCTGTTCGCAGTAGCTCGCGTAGCTCAGTGGTTTTAACATGGCTACGTATCATAGCCTCAAAATAATCATTTTTGTGCACCACAGCCCAGTCTATGCAATTACCTAGACGCTTTTTAAGGATCAGATCCAACCAGATTCGAGTACTGCGACCGTTGCCTTCCATGAACGGATGGGCGATATTCATCTCAGCGTATTTTTCAATAATCTCTTCGAAAGTGGTTTCTGGCATCGCCTCGATACGTTTGAGAGCATCTTCTAGATACAAAGGATTCGCAAAACGAAATCCATCTTTGCTTATATTGAGCTCACGGATCTTTCCGGCAAAGTCGTAGAGATCACCAAAAAGATATTCATGAATTTGCTGCAGGCCTTTGATTGTACCTACTTCAAAGGATAATAAGTCGGTGCTACCATACAGCTGTATGGCTCGCTGCTTGCTGACTTTATTGATGTTTTGCATGCTCATATTATAGCACAAAATCACCTGTTATTTCAGGTATTACCTCTGTTAATTTAAGAACAGGTCTAGGGAACGGGTCAGCTTTTCTCCTGCTCGTTTGTACGGGAGGAAGAGATCAATGTTGGAACTAAGTTACAGAGGTGAACACGAGAGAACCGCCCTTTAGGACGGCTCCAACATTACTGTGTCTTGTAATCGGACAAACTTCTACTTAGCTAGTAAGAAGTCAATCAGGAATCGGTCTTGGGAACCGGTCACTCGATTCAACTGCTTGGTCTGGCTCCGGGAGCTGGATTCGAACCAGGTGTTTCTACCACCTGATTTTTAGGCTCGATTCATACTAGCTTACATCTGTTAAATATCAAAATTATTCAGTAAAGTCAGCAGCTATCATCCATTTTTCACGCATTCTAAATGCAGGTATGGTTCCCCTGGCTGCTTTATTTGCAGCAATGTTGCCGGCTGTACCGTTGGCTTTTGCCCAAGCAGATAGAGTAATTATTTTTGGAGCCGATAAAAGTGTAATTCGCTTGTACAATGCTTCAATAAGCAGGCTCGCAAATATTTCAGTAAAGTCGTCGTATTTGGTGGTTACGCGGTATGAGTCAAAAGCCGGATAGTAGC
>JAYTSU010000015.1:0-7377 GCA_043745485.1 Candidatus Saccharimonadota bacterium | reverse complement strand
TAAAGCCATTAGCTACACCTTCGGTTACAGTTGCATTGAGGGCAGCTACTTGACCAGCATGCTCAACGCCTAGGTCAGTACAGACTGTTTGGCCGGCGGGAATACGTGTGAGCTCCGCATGAGCTACACCTTCCTGCACAATACCAACTCCGACAGATGCCGCAAGGGCTGCTACGCCCATAAGAATTCTTCGAACTGGATTACGGCTAATGCCAGGCTCGTACACACCTGTAGACTCTAGTGAATTAATGTTTGAGTTTAATAACGCTTCGTTTGATGACATAATTTATGCTTTCTACCGATCAACTGTGCTTAGTTTTTAATGAATTAATTAAGTATTACTATACTGTTTTTGAAGTGTAATATCAAGCATGAGCATCATAACTGTGATAAATATCACAGTTTGTGGACTAAATATGTAATCTTTTTAAAACTAAGCTGCTTGCAAACCTATTGCCGCAAGCTCTGCATTTCTGTCAAACGTATCCCCACTATAATCTGGGGCAATGAGCCGCGGCTCGTATATTTGTGCGCGTTGCGTCGTAAACACCGCCCCTTTGGCTGCCTGCATCATCTGTTTCATTGTTACAAACGTGTAGCTCTTGGCGCGTGCGACATCGATTATTCCTTGGATTGCATTAACCGTCTGGGTGTGTGACCCGCCATCATGCAGCAGTAGCACAAGCCCTGGATGCAGCTGGTTGTTTACATTGTTAATTATTTCTTGTGATGTTAGACGTGGCATTGCCCAGTCATGCGGGTCAGTATCGGTAAATATATTGCACATGCCCAGCTGAAACAGCACGTCTTGGATAACCTGTCCGGCCGTCAAGCCCGGAGAGCGGAAAATGTCAGGCGTAATACCTAGATAGTCCATAAATTGCTTTTGTGCAGGAGTTATCTCGGCCGCAATACCACTTGGCACATAGGTACTGTGAGTTTTGCTATGATTCCCAATCAAATACCCCCTGTCACGTACTTCTTGAGCAATAGCTAAAAACTGGAGCATATTGTCACCGACTTGAAAGAAAGTAGCAATCCCTTCCAGGCCATTCCTGGCCAAAGTGTCCATAATAGCTATGGTATTTGTCGGCCACGGGCCGTCATCCAGCGTCAACGTCAAAAGTTTCTGACCGCCGACATCAAATGTTCTATACAAAGCACCTGCCTGAAAAAGTTCTCTAATATTCTGGTTGTTTGGGTCATTCTGCCTGATTGGTGGTTCCAGCCGTACGGCTGGTAGCAAACCATCCGTTGATGCTGCCCCATTTATTCCCAAGCTGGCTATGTCTGCAGGGTGTGGCTCCGCCGCGACATATTGTGGTTCCCCACAGCCACCGAGTAGTACGGCACCACTGCCCAGTGCAGCAGCGCCAACCGCAGCAAGACCGGTTTGCAGAAACGACCTACGTGATATCGCATCATTAAGTAGCTCTTGGTTCATAAGATGATATTAAACCACTTTTATGATTATTTAACAACATTTTTGTACAGTTTTGTACGGCATATTGCATTTGGTTGGTCGGAGTGATTAGATACCTGATAACATGTTTAAAAAATTTTATAGAAATATAAAACATAAAAGATTGCTCGGTTTTACTATCTTTGCCACGGCTTTAATCTTTGGCTTTTTTGTTTATAAATACGCTTACATTCATCTTGAACGGCGCAAATACGACCAAGCTACAGTTGCGATCCAGAAAGTTGCAGCTGATTTGCGTGCTCAGGGTATAGAAACTACTTTTTCACGCGGCTGCCAGCATGCTGAAGGTGTTTTTGGCCCCGGTGCTTTGAGTTGTTCAGTTGGTATAGACTACAGGGGAAATGAAGAAATTACACATGTTAAAGATGTGGAAAAGAAATTATTAAATATAATATTAAAACTTAGCTTCAAATACGAGACTGAATCAAACTCATTCTACACTCTTGAACCCAGGCCAACAGGAACTTCTAACTACTCCTTGCCAGGCAATAAATTAATATGTTCTTTAACTTTTGATAATAATGTAACTGAAGCAGCATTATATAGCTTTGAATTTACTTGTGGGGATAATTCCGCTTTCAATCTGTTTTAACATAAGCTTTACTAATAACTTATTTATTGCATAGTATAGCTGTTCATGTTTAACTAACTTCAAGTATTACAGATATGAAGCGTGGCTACCCTTTCCTTGTGCGAATTTTTGTATTAGCCGTATTATGCGGTCTTACTATTCTGCCTGCTAAAATTTTAGCCATAACGCCTCAATCAAGCTGGTTTAGTAGTAGCGACCCCGTGTTTGCAAAACAAGTAACAAATGTCTCCGACAGCCAACTGCCCTCGACTTTTATCCAGCACGGCAATGTGGACTGTAGCAACTTAAGTTTTACCAAGCGAGATGGAGCCATAATTCCTCCGCTCTTTTATAGCGAAAGCCAGCTAAGCGGCTGCTTTTTGGACACTACGGCTGGCGAAGTGCTAGATAACGGCTTTATAGACGTACCAGGTACGCCTTATGTAGCTGAAACGGTGCACCCTGACCATACACCTTTCCAGTTCTTTGCCTTTCCGAACTCCGATGTATTTGTAAGCAGACAAAGTGGCGCGCCTGCTATTGGCAATTATGTTTGGTTTTCGCATCTTAGCGGTTCTATTCGCTACAGTAGCTCTGTAAACGGAAAAATCTGGGCCGAAGTTAGTCCTGTGAACCCCATCCCCATTGCCGATCTGGCTGGCAATAAGCTCCCGGTTTTACTCGACAATATGGTTGGTTCAGATGACGGTAAATGGGCTGTGGTTGATTCGCCTGGCCGTGGCATTTTGGAGATAAATCTTGAAACAATGGAGATTATTCCTTTTCAGACTTCACTAGAAAATGGTGATGGAACAGGGTCAGCAGAACGAATAGCTATAAGTGGCGATGGGCGGTTTGTCGCTGTAGCTTCAAAAGCTTTTCATTATTTCCGGATTTTTGACATGAATACATGTGCTGCAGTTCCAAACGTTATTACAGAACCCGTCGCCTGCCAGTCACAAAATTTGGATACCTATTTTAGAAGCAAAGTCAGCGACTTGGGCGGCATACTGCAGATGCGTTTTATAACCAACAACCAGTTAAAAATTTATGCCTCATACGACATAAGTAGTAGCTATAAAACCGGACAATTTGCATTGGCGGCACCAGGCACAACATTGGTTGGCATGGAATATCTTGGTATGGGCGATTCATTTAGTTCTGGCGAAGGTTCGCAGAACTATGAAGTTGGGACAGACGACCCTAATAATAAATGCCACCTTTCTAAGCTGTCTTATCCATATATTATTGCCAAAAAATTATCTTTTAACAGTTTCCATTCTGTCGCTTGCTCCGGTGCAGTAACCTTTAACGTTATTGGAGGGAGCGGGATAACTAAAGATAAGAGTGTTAATAGTAAAGATAATCAGTATTCAAACCTCCCAAAAGAAAATTCGTTAGGTATATGGGCTCCTGGCTATAAGGCACAAGTAAAATTTGTCTCCGAAAACCAGCCCCAACTCATTACCTTAAATGTTATAGGCAACGACTTAAACTTTGGCCCAATAGCCGAGGCATGCGCCAAACCAGGCACGTGCTACCCCACCTACGAAGACCGGCTAGAAGTTTTTAATTTTGTAGACAGTAAGTTACCCACTCTTACAAAACTGTATAAAAAACTAAAAACGACCGCACCAAACAACTCACGCATTTACGCTGTCGGCTACCCACAAATTGCCTTAAGCACCGGCAACTGCGGTCTAAACGTCCACATGAATCAAAGTGAACTAGAGTTTACAGAAGCTTTAATTTCCCGGATTAACGTATTAGTAAAATCAGCCGCTAGCAATGCTGGTATTTATTACGCCGATGTTGAAGATGCATTTGTCACCCACCGACTTTGCGAAGCAGGCCCCTCGGACATTGCAATGAACGGTATTACAGCTGGTAATGACATCTTGCATGTGATTGGCAACGAGAGTTTTCATCCAAATGCGTACGGACAGTTTTTATTAGCGCAAAAAATATTAGGGTTAACTAACAACTTAGGTATATTGCCTGAGCTAACCAGCATGCCTTTGCCTGCAATTGATAAAACCTCCCCTGCCTTAAAAAACGTACCGAAATCTGGTCGTACGCCAAAACGTATAGCTACAAATGTGCCTAAAGAATCTGCCGTTGGGAAAGATAAACCGACGACCACAAAAATAAAAGGCCACACCTTTGCGTTACAGCCCAATACTACGTATACCGTAACCAATAACGGCACGCCAAGCACCCTGGTCACCTCAGATGCTAATAGCGACATAACTATCACAATTCCTACAAACGTAGTAGGAACAGTAGTTGTAAAAGTTGAAGGTCAAGACGTTACTAATCTCCCTGTAAGCGTTTCGACTATGGTTGATGTAATAGATAGCGACAATCCATCGCCGTGTGGTGTTATACCAGCCAGCGGTCAAGATACCGACCAAGACGGCATAGACGATGCCTGCGACCCAGCCATAGGTCCCGCGCCTATCATCAGCACGCCATCTCAAACGGACGCCATATCAGGTGCATCAATTACTAATGCAGCTTTGTTGGGTCCGACAAATCCAGCCAGTGAAACAGGAATAAACCAATCACTTTTAGCTACGGCTACCCTTATACCTGGTTCTGTGGATGTATCGAGCTCCATAACTGTTGGCCCGCAACAATCAGGCACCCCTACTAAACAAGATATAAGAACGTCTAACCCTGACCTCACGCTCAGCAATACTATTTCACCGCCTGTATCAATAAAAGAGTCTGGCGGTAAAGTATTGGGCGAAGCAACGACCAATCTCCATGCTGCCGCTACGGCGTCACATCAGGCTCTCAAGGATATCAGTGCGGTTCATGCGGTGGCATTTGCCGCTATAAGCATCGGTACATTATCAGGACTGCTCATACTTGCTTTTCTACATATGCGTAACAATGAGCTCGGTCATTTTTCTGCTACGCAGCGGCGCTAGTATTCGCCAGTAGTTTTATTGTTTTTTGTGTATTCTATCGCCACAAGTAAATCAGCAAGCACACCCTGAAGTTCAACTCCACTCACGCTTCTAATACCAAATTCTTCAGCCATTTTGTGGCCCTCCATATATGCGCTTAAGGCTCTTGCAAACGAATCATTCATTAGTGGGCTTTCGCCGATATATTTAGCCATTTGCTTGCTAACCGCATGGTTTACATCAGCGTCAGAATAACCCCGAATTACAAGTCCGTGTATCAGTTGATCGCGGACACTTTCTAGCCTCGCTCGTTCGGCAACTTCTTCTGGAGTGAACGACTGCGGCCTGAATATCGTACCGTTATTGTTCCAAATATCCTCACTTTTTGTTGCTTCATCCGTTAAGAAATCTATGCTGTAGTTTATAGAGGCATCTATGACATCCCCATTTACAACTTCAATATCTTCCTGGATCACAACCGCATGCTGTTTGTCGATATCAAGTGCATTATGGTCGGCAAAATTCGGGCTTGGTTTTATGATTGAAAAAATACGATAATCAGGGTGCATAAACGTTGCAGTCTCATCTCCGTCAGGGATGTTAGCGTCAATAATATGCCTAAATTCGTCCTTAAGCACAGTGCTTGGCTCACTCAGTTCAGGGCCAAAGTTATGTTCTCTCATGCTAAAGCTCGCTGTTTAAAAAACAAATAACACCCTTGCGGAACTGGCCTGGAATAAGCGGGGGCTGTCTGTGGATGTTACGACGTCCTACATACAAAGTTTGGTTGCCGGCCGGACGTCGAATGTGCTCGTCGATTGACTGGCCTGCATGTTGTTTAAGTTCAGCGTCTTCAATGAGTACGAGCTCGCGATTATTATCAAGTGGGTATGCATCCTGAAATACTTCATCCAATGTCTCCGTAGAATCCACTTCGAACACTGTCAGTGCTCCTTCATCCATATCCATATGCCATGTATGAGTTTTTGCTTGAGCGTTTTCGACTGGTCCAAATAAGAAAAAAAGAAACAACTTAACAGGTAAGCCCTCCTCTGGTATCGGATACTGCAAAGTTTCTAGCGACTCTAGGACCCATGCCTTGATACTATCCATTTGCTCATATTCTCCCTGCAACCCTTTTTGCCCTGGTAGGATATTTGTAGCCATGCTCATCCCCAATTCGTCCTGTTTTACGATGTAGTGGAAAGGAACATCTCCTACCCTTACATCGCTCCCGGTAAAAGCGTCAAAGTCAGGCAACGCAATACCGTCGATAGTGTAAGCTCGTGATTCAGGATGTGCCGCATTGACCAGTAAGTCTACTTTTGGCTCCGCTAATACTTCGCTGCTTCGTAACATAATTAAACACATCATATCATATTTAAGCATTTTTAGCAAAGATAATACGCGGCCACTTTATGGCAATTAGTTTATGTAGGTTTTATTACATACACCCAGCGGGCTTACTTACTGTCTTCGCACTCAACCTTCAGTATATTTATGCCATCAACAACAGGAGAATACTATATGTCACAAACGTACTCATCTACTGGCAACAACCTTAAACTACTCCCCAGCTCAACAACCCTCCCAGAAGTTACTGCATACGATTTTACAGAAATAGCTTACACGGTATTTGCATATACAAGCGCTCTACTGCTTATCGGGTTAGCACTGCGGATTATATTTGCGTTGTTAGTTGTTACCAATGCATTTACTAGAGGTATCACAATCTTTACCGATCCATTCGTTCTACCATTCACTCGTTTTTTTAACGACGCTCATACCATGGTTCAAGTCTCGACCGGCGCCGCCTTCACAGCCTATTACTTGCTGTACTGGATTATCTCGCTTTCTTCCCGTCTTATCCGCCGCCCCCGCGTAATAAAATCTTTTGCTTCATAAGCCGTATTCAGCGCACATTACGCTCAGCGTTCATTTGAGTTATCCTCCTACCCCTGTTATAATTATCTGTATATGAGTATATCAATAGGTATCGTAGGCCTACCAAATGTTGGCAAGAGTACCCTTTTTAATGCGCTGACTGACAACAACATTTTGGCGGCTAATTATCCTTTTGCAACCATTGAACCAAACACAGGGATTGTGCCCATTCCTGATCCGCGTTTGGATGCACTGGAAAAGCTTTATAGCGCTAAGAAAAAAGTGCCAGCAACTGTGACGTTTGTGGATATAGCAGGGCTCGTTGCAGGCGCTAGCAACGGCGAAGGTTTGGGAAACCAGTTCTTAGCCAACATCAGAAGCTGTAATGCTATTGCTCATATTGTCCGAGCGTTTAGTGACAGTAACGTACTGCATGTAGATGAACAACACGACCCTGCCAAAGACATTGCTGTCATCAATACGGAGCTTGTATTAGCAGACTTGCAGTCAGTCGAAAAGCGTCT
>JAYTSU010000014.1:0-27751 GCA_043745485.1 Candidatus Saccharimonadota bacterium | reverse complement strand
ACCTCTCGTGGCGTGCCGTTAGATATCGCCGTTTGTAAATTAATTATTTCATGAATCGAGAAAATTATAGTTTCAGTCATGGTTAAGTAAGCTGGTATTATAGTTTTGCATATATTATGAATATATTTAAAAAAGACAAAAAACAACCACTTATTAAAGACCTGCCATCAAGGCGTTTACCAGTGCACCTAGATTTCGTGCGACGCGCTTTAGCGATTATGATTTCCATCAGTGGCCTCGCGTCAGTTCTGAGTAGTACGCGTCTATTACACGGTGGGATGGTCGTACATGTTGGGTTTGGGCCTGCCAGTGCTTGGCTTTCGCAGCATAATATAGTCGTAGGTTTTATGTTATTGTATTTAGCTCGTCAAATATATAATGGTGAGCGGACAGCCTACCTTCTCAGTGTGATATTAATGGTGTCACAAGTGTTTAAATACGCTTTTATAGAGCAACATTTTATAGCTTGTGCTATCTATGCAACTCTACTGATTATTTTACTTTCAAGCCAAGAATACTTCCTACGCTACAGTAGTCCAAGGCGGTTTGTAAGCAGAATAAAATCAGTAGTTCTTGCCTTGATTGTTTCGATATTCATCATTACATTACTTGGGGTTGTGTTTCGATTGGGGCGTCCTGATGTATGGAAGAATAGTTCTTATTCCGCAAGCCGAGTTGTGATGCGCGCTACACTGCTAGAATTTAATAGTGATGGTGATGACCCGCTACCTGCTCGATTCTTTGGCCAATTATTGACAGCTGCAGGGTTTGCAATGTACGCATGGATATTAGCCGGGCTATTTTCGCCAGCACTATACAGTCGTAGTCATGCAGATGAAACAGAGCGTGAGCATATGCATGCACTACTGAACAAATATGGCAGAACAAGCGAAGACAGTTTTAAACTGTGGCCAATGGATAAGAAATACTGGTTTAATGCCAATGACACTGCGGGCATCGCCTATAAGCAGTACAGGGGCCTAGTCGTTGCCTTAGACGCGCCAGTTGGCACTGTACACGCTTGCACTAGTGCTGCAACTGATTTTCGTAACTATTGCCGCCAACATGGCTGGAAATTAGTGTGGCTTTTTGCAGACAACCAATCTGCAGAGACTAACAAGCTAAAGACGTTAAAGATTGGTGCAAATGCGGTTGTTAATCTGGAACAATACGCAACAAGTACTATTAAGAATAAATGGTGGCGGTGGATACGTAATAAAAACCGCAAGTTAGGTCTTGTGTATGAACAGTTAGGTGCACATATCGATGACGATACAATGACACAGCTCAAGGAAGTGTCAGATATATGGATGAGTAATAATAATCATAACGAATGGACCTTTGCTCTTGGTTATTTTGACGAAGCATTTATGCGCAAGTGTACGCTACATATTTTGCGTAATGAAACTGGAAAAATCGTTGCATTTGCAAACCAGTTACCGTCCTTTAACCAAAGCACGCAGGCAACGATTGATCTGATGCGTTCTATGCCTGAGTATGACGGGGCAATAACCTACTTATTAAGTGAAGCACTTTTAAACATGCATAATGAGAGTTATTTTGAAACGTTTGACCTTGGGTTTGTTCCGTTGGCTCAAGAAGAGCAAAAAGCAGCTAAAAAAGCCGTGTTAGCATTAACAAAAACTTTATTTAATGCTTATTTTTCGGCTATCGGCCTACGCCAATTTAAAAACAAATTCGAACCAACGTGGCACGATAATTACCTAGCATGGGATGGCGACTGGCTTGACTTGCCCGCTATCACTCAGGCTATAGATAAAGTGCTTGAATACAAAGCTGATTTTACTAACTAGGATTAGATAACTTTTTAAGTTGTTACTAATAATGCTGTTTTTCTCCTGGGACTTTTCAAGTACTAGATTTTTAAGCGTAAACACGACTTCAGCAGTAAAATTTACATACTGAAAAGTCCTAGGCAAAAAGCTTAATTATGTGTGTATAAAAATTAGCGGCTGACAAAAGTGAGCGCGACACCGGTGCGTCCTGCACGGCCTGCACGGCCAATGCGGTGGATGTAATCTTCGTAGGTATTGGGAGTTGCGTAGTTAATGACATGTGTAATGTCAGCAACATCAATGCCACGTGCTGCAACATCAGTTGCAACCAGTACGTTGATGTCATTAGTCCGGAAACGCTTGAGTGCACGCTGGCGTTGGCTCTGTGACTTGCCGCCGTGCAGTGCATCGGCTTTAAAGCCACGCTGTACGAGCTCATTACCTAATCTTTCGACCCCAAACTTTGTTTCGTCAAAAATCAATACTTTGCCATCTTTTGCACTGTTTAAAACATCGTGCAACTTTTCGATACGGTCATCACGGCCGCTATAATAGACGACGTCTTGTTCAACGTTATCACTGGTTTCGCTAGTGCGAACAGAAATGGTGATTGGGTCACGAAGGAACGTGTTAATAAGCTGGGCTATTTTTGGTTCAACTGTGGCAGAGAAAAAGAGTGATTGACGTTCTTCGGGGATTGCACCTAGCAAATACCGAATATCAGCTATAAAGCCCATGTCTACCATTCGGTCAACTTCGTCTAAAACAACCAAATTGAATGTAGAAAGGCTTAAAGTACCGCGTTCTACATGATCTTTGATGCGGCCTGGAGTACCAATAACAATTTCTGGTCGCTTCTTTAGGTCACGCAGCTGATTAGTCATGCTGGCACCACCAATAAGTAATACGCCAAATAGTCCACTGCCCTTTGCAAACGAACGACACTCATCCTCGATTTGCTCAGCAAGTTCGCGGGTTGGTGCAATGATCAGCACGCGACTGCCAGGACGTTCAAGCAATGCGTGAAGCACTGGGAGTGCAAATGCTGCGGTCTTTCCCGTACCAGTGTTAGCTATACCTAAGACGTCTTTACCTAGTAGTCCATGAGGAATAGCCTTGTCCTGAATAGGAGACGGAGTTATATAGCCTTTGGTTGCAATATTCTTTTTAAGAAGTGGGTGCATGGCAAAGTCATCAAAGCTATTAACTGAGCTATATATTTCAGCTACAAAGCTTGTCGCTGGTTTTATAAATCTACTCGGATTTATATTTTGCTTATGGTTTTTCGCACCGCTGCTTCTACGGTTTGAGTTACTTTGGCCGCCAAAGCTTCGACCACGCGTTGGTCGACGGTTGGTTGATGGTGTGTACATAAAAAAGAATCCTTCTTGTTTTGTATTGTTATTGTTAGTACTTCATTGTTTTATGAATGAAACCACTGTACTAAAAACTTCTTGTACAAAACTACCGGGATTCATTAATCGAACAATATGAATAAACTATAGCATGAGTGTTTATAAAAATCAAGCACTAGCTTTTAGAAATCATAGACTGTCATGAAATGCAGTTTTCTTGTATAGTTTGCAGGAATGAATAAATCCACCATCCAAATCCCTGCAGAATATGTTGTGCCCCTTAATATGAACGGGCTAAAAGGGAGAATGTTAAGAATGCCTCCTCCAAAAAATAAAAAGCGTGAAGTTTTACTTATTTATGGACATCACGCATCACTTGAGAGATTTTATAGCTTTGCACAGGTAATTAATGATAATGCAGGGGTCACATTGCCAGATTTACCAGGTTTTGGTGGTATGGATAGTTTTTTTAAGATTCACGAAAAACCTGATATCGATACGATGGCAGATTACCTTGCCTCGTTCATCAAACTACGATACAAGAACCAGCGGTTCACGGTTGCCGCTGTTTCATACGGCTTCACTGTCGTGACCAGGATGTTACAAAGATATCCTGATATTGCCCAAAGAGTCGACCTGCTCATAAGTGTTGTTGGTTTTACGAACAAAGAAGAACTGCTTTTTACCAAGACTCGATACGCCTTTTATTATGGGCTTGCATCATTTTTTAAACATAAAATACCAGGCGCTTTTTTCCATAACGTCATTTTGCACCCATCTGTACTCCGGACGTTTTATAGCCGTACTCATAATGCAAAACACAAATTCATAGATCTAGATACTGCCGCTAAAGCAGAACTCACTGAGTTTGAAATTCATTTATGGCGTATTAATGAAATACGGACTTATATGACAACGACCCTGACGATGCTGACAATTGATAATACGCAGAAAAAGGTCAGTATGCCCGTCTGGCATATATATGTGGCTTCAGATAACTACTTTAATAATGAACTAATAGATATAAACATGCATAAGATATTCACAGATTATAAGCCGGTTCAGGCACCGATTAAACATCACATGCCAAATGTTACTGCCGGTAAAGCCGATGCTGCAACTTTGTTCCCTAAACAGATTAAACAGCTTCTTAAAAGGGCACCATAGTTTGTTCTCGTTGCTATTAAGCGTGGTAGAATAAGTACATGAAGATCGGACTCGTGTGCCCGTATGACTTCTTCCGTCAGGGAGGAGTTCAAAAATTAGTGGAGCAATTAGATTCTGAACTCACCGAACGGGGTCATGATGTGCGGATAATTACACCGCGCCCCCGTGCATATCGGGGAGAAGTGCCACCGAGGACAATTTTTATTGGTCAATCAGCCAAGTGGAACACACCCATAAACACAACGCTCGAGGTTGGAATGAGTCTAGACCTCACGGAGATGGAAGAGATTCTTGAACAAGAACACTTTGATTTACTACATGTTCATGAACCCGAAGTACCCATTCTTGGAGCGCAGATTGCAGCACGGGCACATTCACCAATTGTTGCAACGTTTCATGCTACTCATCCAGAAAATGCTGCCGGTAAATCAATTGAATTTTTTCGAGTTCCTTATGCTCGAAGTATTTACAAAAACCTTGCAGCAATGACTGCTGTATCAGAAAGTGCAGCAAGATTTGTGAGAGATTGGTCCAAGCAAGACGTAACAATTGTGCCTAATTATGTCGATATTGATCACTTTAGCCGCACGCCTGCAAGTATTGAACGTAATAAAAACATGATTCTGTATGTTGGGCGTCTTGAAAAACGTAAAGGAGTTAAATATTTACTGAAAGCTTTTAGGGAATTAGCTAAACAGAACGAAAATGTGACGCTTACTATAGCAGGTGACGGCGGAGAGCGTGAAAAACTAGAAGACTGGGTTAATTCGCACGATGTTCCTCGTGTGACTTTTCTTGGATCAGTTGATGAGCCTACTAAGCTTCGATTATTACATGAGGCGTGGTTATTTTGTTCGCCAGCAATTTACGGCGAAAGTTTTGGTATTGTTTTACTAGAAGCAATGGCAGCGCGACTGCCAACTGTAGCTGGAGATAACCCCGGCTACGCCTGTGTCATGAAAGATCGTGGACTACTTTCGTTAGTAAATGTGAAAGATACTGAAGAATTCATGCGCAGACTCGAACTTCTGATGCATGATGAAGCAATGCGTAAACTATGGCTCACATGGGCTGAGGACGAAATCAAACAATATGATCTTAAGGAAGTTGTGGATTTATACGAAGTAGTTTATAAAAATGCAATTACCTTTAAAAAAGAAAACATATGAAAATAGGCATTGTACTCGATGATACACTTGATAAGCCTGATGGCGTACAGGCGGCGGTCATAACACTCGGAACATGGCTTTTACAAAAAGGAAATGAAGTACATTATCTTGTTGCCGATACTAAAAGAACTGACATACCTAACGTGCACGGACTTGGTCGTTTTGCAAATGTACGATTTAACGGCAATACGGTTCGAACCCCCCTGCCAGCCAGTCGTAAAAAAATAAAAGCTCTGTTGCAAAAGGAAAACTTTGACATACTGCACATAATGCTGCCATACAGCCCATTCTTAGCCAAGCAAGTCATCCGCATGGCCGGACCGCAGACTGCGGTAGTAGGAACCTTTCACATCTTGCCTGCTTCACGGCTCCATGGTCTTTCTAACAAGGCACTTCGTGTTTTGCTTGGTCGTAGCTTACAGCGCTTTGATAAAATTGTGGCTGTATCTGAACCCGCTGTCCACTTTGCACGAAAAGCATACGGCATCAACGCAACTTATGTGCCTAATCCAATTGTTACTAACGATTTTAGAAGTGGTAAACGAATTGCTGCCTACGGAAAAAACAAGTTAAATATAGTATTTCTTGGGCGGCTTGTGCATCGTAAGGGAATCATAGAACTTATTAAAGCCTATAACGTGCTCGATGATGACGCTGCGCTAAAAACCAGGCTCATAATCGGGGGCAAAGGACCACTACGGGCTAGAGCGAAGCATTTGGCACGCCAAGATAGAGATATTATTTTTGCAGGCTATATATCAGAAAAAGAAAAAGCTAATTTTTTAGCTAGTGCAGACATCGCTGTTTTCCCTTCAATATCTGGAGAATCGTTCGGAATAGTCTTGGTCGAAGCAATGGCTGCTGGATCTGGGGTTGTACTTGGAGGAAACAATCCAGGTTATCAAAGTGTACTTGGTCAACAGCCCTATCTGTTATTTAATCCGCAGGATACTGTAGCCTTTGCAGAACATCTAAAACTATTTGCTAATGACCAACGTCTCCGCGAACGCATGCATTCTTGGCAGGATGAAGCGGTTATGCAATATGATATTTCAAATGTTGGTGAATCTATATTAAAAATTTATACCGAATGCTTGCAAGCGCGAGCGGAAATGAGATAATACATACTATGTTTGGTATCAATAAACATAACAAGCAGGAAACAGTACGTGTGACTATAACAAACCGTACAGTCGTAAGAGTACTGGCATTAGTATTAGGTTCGTATCTTTTCTTATTAGCTCTTGGTAAGGCAACACACGCACTGACACTTATCTTTATTGCACTGTTTTTGAGTCTTGCGCTTAATTCACCCGTACATTCGTTGGCACAAGCAATTCCTGGTAAACGTAGAGGTAGCAGAACACTCGCGACCGGTCTATCATTCTTTCTTATTATCGGTCTACTCGGTGGTTTTATAGCAAGCATCGCTCCACCACTCGTTAGACAGACTAGCGGCTTTATCAACGAAGCACCGGCACTCATCGAGCAATTACGAAATGGGGATTCATCGACAGGTAAATTTATCCGCGACCATAAGCTTGAAGACCAGGTCAATAAATTCTCAGATCAACTTTCTTCACGGCTTAAAAATGTGAGTGGTTCAGCAGTATCAACCATTACCCGTATAGGCAGCAGTGTATTCTCTATGCTTACAGTATTAGTACTTACTTTTATGATGTTAACAGAGGGACCAAGGTGGATAAATTTTGGGCGTCGGCTCTTGCCAGATGAAAAAGAACCACATTTTGAAAAGCTGGCACACGATATGTATAGAGTAGTTAAGGGTTATGTAAATGGTCAAGTACTGCTTGCCGCAATTGCAGCCGTTATGATTGTTATCCCGCTCATTCTTCTCAATGTCGATTATCCTATCGCATTAATGGTCATAGTCTTTATATGTGGTTTAATCCCACTTGTTGGACATACTATTGGCGCTGTGATTGTAAGCGCCGTAGCCCTTTTTCATTCACCCGCAACTGCGTTGATAGTGCTTGCAATTTATATCACCTATCAGCAGATAGAAAATTACGCTATACAACCACGTATACAGGCTAACTCAACAGATATGTCGCCATTACTCGTCTTCATGTCTGTTATAGTTGGCGTGAGCTTTAATGGTCTGCTAGGTGGTTTGGTAGCAATCCCGATTGCTGGCTGCCTCCGCATCCTTATACTTGATTATCTTAACCGCAAGAATCTCTTAGACCCTTCAGATAACGACCTCATGCCTAATACTGAACTACCTTTGAAAGAAAGTTAAATTCGCGACCAAACGGCGCCCTGTGGCGTGTCCCTTACGGCAATACCCTCGCTGGCGAGGGCGTCCCGTAGTCTGTCAGACTCACCGAAATCTTTGTTTACTCGTGCAGTTTCGCGCTTTATAATCAGTTCTCTTTGTACATCGTTTATGTCTGGACGCATGGACAGTTTTAGCCCCAATAGGTCGTCTATTTGTGATAAGAATGTTTGAAAACTAGTAAGATATTTACCACTTAAACCCTTTGTAGACGTTTGTGCATAATCTATAGTCTCATTAATTATCTGTAATGCTTTTGGCGTATTGAGATCATCTTGGAGAGCGTCAATCATTTTTCTTGTCTGCTGTTCAAAGTACGAGCTTTCTAATGTTCCGCCTTTAGGATCCTGAAATTTCAGATCCGCAAGATCTTCAAAACTTTTAAGACGGTTTTGTGCCGATTCTAAAATCTTCCAGGTAAAGTTTCCTTCGGTTCGGTAGTGCTTAGACAATATCATCAGTTTGTATGCATCTATATCAAAACCTTTGTCCGTTACATCTTTGAGTGTATAGATGTTACCAAGTGATTTACTCATCTTTGTACCATCAACTTTCAAATGATTTGCATGCAACCATATATTCGCACATATCTTATCAGTAAGAGCTTCGGACTGTGCAATTTCATTGGTGTGATGCACAGGAATATGATCAATGCCACCGGTATGGATATCGATTGTATCTCCAAGCAGCTCACGTGCCATTGTAGAACACTCTAGATGCCAGCCTGGAAAGCCTTTACCCCATGGACTATCCCACTCCATATCTCGTTTCTCATCTTTTGGAGAAAACTTCCACAATGCAAAGTCGGTTGTATTGTTTTTACCAGTGTCTGCGACGCGTGCGCCAAACTGCAGCCCATTTATGTCTAATTTCGCAAGTTTTCCATAATTATCAAGTCTGGAGGTATCAAAGTAGACACCATCAGCAATCGTATAGGTATACCCCTTTTGCTCAAGTACTTTAATAAACTCTATCTGCTGCTCAATATATTCCGTTGCACGAGGCATATGATCGGGGCGAAGTAGTCCAAGTTGGCCGTATGCCTCAGTATCGGCTACTGTACTATATTTTTTGGCAACTTCCCAGGCCGAAGTGCCCTCTTTAAGCGCGCTCTTTAACATCTTATCTTCACCAGCATCTTCATCGCTAGTTAGGTGCCCAACATCAGTAATATTTTGAACTCTCGTGACACTATAGCCACTACTTCGAAGAACACGAACAAGAATGTCCCAATATATGTACGCAACCCAGTTGCCAATGTGCGGCTGGCTATAAACAGTAAGTCCGCAGGTGTATAGGCTAACATTCTTGCTATTCATTGGCACGAGTTCTTCAACTGAACGTGACATAGTGTTGTACAGTTTCATGTTTATTACTTTATCTCCGTGTCAAGTTTTTGAAGGAGTTCAGTTGCAAATGTTATACATTCAGACTTAATCTCATTCAGCAGTTTTTTCTCTGTTTTAAAGCCGGCAGCATAGGCATGTCCACCTCCACCAAAATGTATGGCTAATTCGGCTGCAATTGGTGCTGCGGTATTACAGCGTATAGCGGCAGTGATACGGCCATTATCATAACTCTTGATAACAACGCTGGTTTTAACCCCAACGGTTTGTAGCAGGTCATTTTGAATCAAAGGAGCAGGATTATAAAGTGGACTGAATTCAGTGATTTCCTTTTGTGGAATTATTACGAGGGCAAGTGCTCCATTAGCCACAAACTCAGCCCTGTTAATGAGGGTGGCCTTGTACCGTAGTATACTCACGGGCATTTTTGTAAGTGCTCTACGAAGTTCTTCAAGATGTGGGCGGTTTACACCGTTATCAACCAATTCTGCCATAACCCTGTAAGTATCGGCAGTTGTATTTTCGCTCGCGAGGCCTAAGCTGTCGGCCAAGATTGAGCTCATGATAAACTCTTGCGCTGGAATGTTAAGCGGCCATTGAAGCTCCTGGGCAAGGCCGTAGATAACTTCTCCTGTAGAAACCTTGGTAGCGTCATTGATGACAACAGTAGCATATGGGATGTCACAAGGAACATCCGCGTGATGATCAAGTACGATGCATGGCCGCCCCACAACAAGCGAACGCTGCGCCGAGTTATCTAGCTTTTCTAATAAAGTAATTGTGCTCGTATCAACAATAATGCTCAGGTCAAACTTAATGGGTAGTTCTTTCTCTACTCTGTCCCAGCCATGCATATACTTGAGATAATCTGGCATGTCGAGCGCGCAGTACATGAATGGTTCCTTGCCCGCATCCCCCAGAATGCTTTCTAGTGCTAATGCACTACCCAAAGAATCAGCATCTGGATTATCAGCTTGAATAATCACAATACGTTGTGCGGAGCTTACTAATCGATTAATTTGATCTACCTCTTGCATATAGACTATTGTACGGGTTTATATTCTGTTAGTATAGCCACATGATACATGAAACAATCAATGCACTACGTTACAAATTAAAAGGAGTAACTGAAGAAATCCCGATTGATTCTATGTGGAGACACACTATAAGTCAGGAATTGTACAAAGTAGTTGGCCATACTATATTAGAAGCAACTGATGATGCCGGTGTGATATATTGCCAGCCAAGCAACCCTGAAGTTTCTTTTACGAGACCCACTCATGAGTGGACTGGCGATGTCAGGACCGCGGGGGTGTTAGTAAAGCGCTTCATGCAAGTCGAAATCTAAAAAGTTTGGCGATCTTCCAATGCCCGTGTAAGCGTGAGTTGATCTGCATATTCTATGTCGAGGCCTACGGAAAGCCCACGTGCAAGACGCGACATTTTGACCTTAGTATTTAAGAGCTCTTTCTGAATATATAACGCGGTACTCTCGCCTTCAACACTAGCACTTGTAGCCAGGATGATTTCCTGTACGTCGTCTTCTATGATGCGTTTTAATAACTCTTTAATGTGGAGATTCTCTGGTCCAATCCCGTCAATTGGAGACACCAATCCGCCTAGGACGTGGTAGGTTCCCTTAAAATGAGCTGTCTTTTCAATCGCAACGATATCAAATGGTTCTGCGACTACGGCTATTATTTTCTTGTCACGGTTTGGATCGGTATAAAGTGGTGATAAAGCCTGGCCCTTTTCAACAAGTGCAAACGTTTTTTGACAGTAGCCAATCCCCTCGTGTAGTTTCTCTAATGAATGGGCAAGAGTTCGTGCCTTGTTTGTATCAGTGCGCAACAAATAATAGGCATAGCGTTCAGCCGTGCGCGGTCCCACTCCGGGCAGTTTGCCAAGATCATCAATCACGTTTTGTAGCGCGGCCGGCAATAAACTCATGAATACTTATAGCCCTAGGTTGCCAAGTGCACCCATCATAGGCTGCATTTTATCTGCAGCAAGTTTCTGGCTTGCTGATATTGCTTCTTTAACAGCGTCTTCAACCCACCTCTCTAGTTGACCAATGTCATCAAGATCAACAAATTCAGGATCGATGTGGATTTTCTTTAGTTTTTGTTCACCATTGATCTCAACTTTTACAGCACCGTCTCCCGCTTCAACGATAATCACTTCTTTTTGTAACTCTTTTTGCAGTTTCTTAACTTGCATCAGCATTTTGGCCTGGTCAAATCGGCTCATCAGTAATACTCCTTACATTTGTACTCCAACACAGTATATAGGAATTTTTATTTTAGCGTAAACACCGCTCGGATCTCTGGATTATGTGGCCATGCAATAAAATAACGACGAGTTTGGAAATTAACAGAGATGAGTACAGCTACGGCGATTATCCCATATGACAAACTTTGCGCTAAAGGATTGTGCGGAAAAACTTTACGCCACAGCTCAAGCATTGTTCCTATACCAATAGCTATACAAAAATACACAAACGGTACCAGTATAAAGTTGTTTTCGTAGTTTCCACTGATAGCAGTATAAAGTGTTGCAAGTACAAATATAGCGATTAGAAGTACAAGCCGGTCGAGCCTGAAGTGTTTAATGAGTGTGTAGCATCCAAGAACAAGCATTACAGCGGCAAACACATCAAGCAAAGGTTGTCTGCCCAGTCGATATAGTGGATTACGGGGAGCAGATATAAAAATCCCATACGGTACTGCTGCAGCACTTTTCAGGAAATTAAGCATATGTGGGAATTGAGCTGAAATTCCAAAGTATTCTCGCCAAAGGCCAGGTTGTTTGAGAAGTCCATAGGCTAGTGGCGCCAGTATGATCAGCACTATAAGTGAGCATGCAGCTGCGATTATTGGTTTTGGAAACTTCTGTTCTCTTTGAACGGCTTTAAACTGCCAGACGGCACCGGCAATGATAAAATAGATGATAGCGGGTACATAGAGTGATAATGCCAGCACTGCTGAAGTTATGAGAAGTGAGCGTGTCCGGTTGCTGTTGAAACGCAGATGGTAGCCACATGCCAGTAGTGCAACGAGCATTAAGAGCAATATGTTGGGCGTGGCCATACGGCCATTATTGAGCATGCTAGAAGAAGATGCGAACATGATGGTTGCCATAAAAGTCGCAAACCTACTGCTAAAATGTCGAACAACAAGATAAAAGAGTACAACTGCTGTCACCGCTACAGCTCCGTTAACAAGACGTTCGGCGGCAATAGAATTATGCATGTGCCGTACAAAATAGCGAGCTGTTTTGTAGGGTGCATTAATAGGATTATTGATAATGTCCTGAATGCTTTGACTGCTTGTACGCCCTGCTACCTCAACCTGACTGGCACCGGGAACCAGTGTGCCTATTCGAAACGCAAAAAGACCTGCGATAATAATAGCTCCCGCAAGAATTATACTGGCTGGCTGCCACAAAGTGACGATAGAATTCCACACTCGTTTCATTGCATCTAGTATAGCATTTCATGTATAACGCTTATGATTTTTATTTATTTTTAGCTACGTAGTGGAAGATGATCTGCTGGTAAGTCTAGCAAGTGAGCGTGTTTTAGGATTCAAATGGCTGAGAACGTTTACTGTCGATGCTGTAAAAGCGTTGTTTTTCACGATCAAAATATAGCTCAATATCGTCAGTAGGGCCATTACGATGCTTTTTGATCAAAATCTTTGCAATATTTTTATTTTCGGTTTCTGGATTGTAATAATCCTCGCGGTAAATAAAGGCCACGACGTCGGCATCTTGCTCAATTGATCCAGATTCTCGAAGGTCAGCCAACTGCGGAATTTGAGGGTTTCTGCTTTCAACCGATCGACTCAGCTGACTAAGAGCTATGACAGGAACTTTGAGCTCTCGTGCAATACCTTTAAGTCCTCGGGATATTTCAGATATTTCTTGTACGCGGTTGTCGCTCGAACCAAATTTCGCTCCCCCACTCATAAGCTGTAAGTAGTCGACTATGATGAGCCCAAGTGGGCGCTGGTGAGCTTCACGCCGCGCTTTGGTACGCATATCACTGACGGTTATACCTGGTGAGTCATCAATAAATATTTGTGCTTCAGATAGGGTGCCCATTGCCTGCCCAATTTTCTCAAAATCAGAATCGGTGAGGTTGCCGGTTCGGAGGTTCCAAGCGTTGACACCCGCTTCCGCTGCCAGCATACGATCAACCAGCTGTTCTTTGCTCATTTCTAAAGAAAACAATAGCACTGGCATATCTGACTTGACCGCAACATTATGGGCTAGGTTTAAAGCGAGAGCCGTCTTGCCCATGGACGGACGGGCTGCCAAGATAATGAGATCTGATGGCTGAAATCCGGCCAAAACATTGTCCAGGTCACGGTAGCCTGTTGATACACCACGGAGCTTACCTTTGTCTTTGTGTAGCTCATCGAGGCGGTCAAAGCTAGCACTTAAAATTGTCTCGATGCTACTTATATCTTGTTTAACATGTTGCTGACTGACTTCAAACAAGGTCGTTTCAGCACCCTCGATGAGTTCTTGCAGGCTCTGCGCCTCATCGTAGCCAAGGTTGGTAATGGCTTGACTGGCTTTAATGAGCCGCCGACGCATTGCCTTTTGGGAAATAATGTCTGCATAGCGGTCGGCATGAGCGGCTGTTGGTACAAAGTTCGTAAGCTCAGTTAAGTATGATGCACCGCCTACAATATCCAGCATACCTGTATTTTTTAGCTGATCTGAAAGTGTCAGGACATCAATTGGACTGTGTTTTTCGTAAAGTTGCATAGCTGCTTCGTAGATTCTGGCGTGACGCTCATCATAGAAATCTCGCGAGCTAACAAGGTCAGCAACTTTGACAATTGCATCACTATCGATCAACAATGCTCCCAATAAACTGGCTTCAGCTTCGGTATTTTGTGGTGGTACAACCGCAACTTGTGGGTTCATATTAACTTTCTAGCACCTCTCCGCCACCGAAAATGGATGTAATAGCTCCCAGATCAGTTGATAATTTCTCTGGTATAACTTTCTCAGGTATATAGGCTCCGTGCGAGGTCAAGTCGGGTATCTTATCCTTAAGATTCTTATCTTGCACAGCTTTAATTGTTATATCTCGGCCGGTCAATATCTTGACGGCTTTTTGGAGCACTAGATTAATCTGTGCATCAGCAATTTTTTTAGCATGAAGTCCAAATGCAAAACTCAAAAGCAAGTTATCGCCTTCAAGAGACGGATGAGCCAGTCGTAAGACGCCGTACATAGTATTGTTGTGGCTTTTGATGTCCTGCACTAGTTGCGGCCACCAACCTGAAATATCCCCTACTTCTATAAGCTGAGCTGGCTGAAGCTCGGCAACGACCGGAGGTTTATTTTTTGACGTTTCTTTCTTTGTAGAAGTGGAAGATTGCGCACTGTCCCTCGTGGTGGTTATAGGCTTTTGAGGGGTAGCCCGTTCTGTAACGGCATCGGCAGGGAGACTGCATGCATTAAAAAGTGCAATTTCTAAAGCCACACCTGGATGTTGGCTGGCAGTAACACCTAAAAGCTCTCCGAGTAACTTTGTATAGGTATGAAGGCGTTCAGGCTGGTCATTTTGTAGCATTCGTCCACGCAACTCTGCTGACAGTTGTTTAGCTATCTGTGCCGGCGCAATACCACTCTCAGTGAAGCTATTGAGGCAGGAGACAATATCTGACGGCACGCCGCTTAATAGAGATTTAAGTAGAGATTCTACGGCTTTCTGTGGCGCAATCCCTATGAGTTCCTCGACATCCTTACGGCTTATTTTTTTCTTACTATTACCAATCTGATCAAGAAGACCGATGGCGTCGCGGAAACTACCGCCACCATGTTCAGCTAACAGCTCTAAAGCGTCATCGCTTATGACCATGTGTTCTTTGTCAGCGAGCTCGCGGAGGTGTTTTACGGCTTCGACTCGGCCAACTGATTTAAAAGTGAACCGTTGTGTGCGGCTAACAATTGTCTCGGGTAGTTTATGTGCTTCTGTTGTAGCTAGGATAAAAATGACGTGGGCTGGTGGTTCTTCAAGCGTTTTTAAAAGCGCATTAAATGCTTCTTTTGTCAGCATGTGGACCTCGTCGATGATATAGACCTTGTATTTAGCACTCGTTGGAGCAATGTGTACCTTGTCCCGAAGATCACGAATTTCGTCTATACGGCGGTTACTAGCGGCGTCTATCTCTATAATATCAAGATGAATAGATTCGTCAGTGTAAGGCAACTCATTTACTTCGTGCGCTAGTATACGCGCAATTGATGTCTTACCAACACCGCGCGGGCCTGTAAATAGATAAGCGTGGCTAATCTTGCCGCTTTTGATGGCACGGCTAAGTGTGTCGGTAATGTGTTTTTGCCCGACGATTTCTGATAACGATTTAGACCGATATTTTCGGTACAGCGCTTGCCCCATAATAAACCTCTCTTCTGTGCCAACCAAGTATACGTTACTTAGGGTCTCTGTTACAAAGGTGTATGGGCATAAGTTTGTTCATAAAGCTGTTGATAACTCGCTTAAGCGGTTTGATACTTCAGATAACAGCCTGCGCAGAGCGATTCATACTCAATCTGAGCCTCACCATCTATAGCTACTTGATCTCCTTCAAAGATAAAGTTCCCATTTCGTTTGCGTGCATTAAAGATAGCTTTCTTACCACAGCGGCAAATTGTTTTTAGCTCCTCAAGAGTATGGGCTAGTTCTATCAATCGAGTGCTACCAGGAAAAAGCTTGGTCTGAAAGTCAGTTCGTATGCCGTAATTTATAACAGGAATATCATGCAGTACTGCGATGTTAAAAAGCTGATCTATTTGCTTCATCGTAAAAAATTGCGCTTCATCAGTAATAATGCAGTCAATTTTTTCAACGTCTCTATGCCACTGGGTAACTATCTTTTCAATATCTAGATCCGGCGTTGCCAAAATGTCTACTTTACGCTGTGCGCCAAGTCTTGAGACTATCTGAGCATTACCCTTGGTGTCAGTAGAAGGTTTAACGGTTAAGACATGCATGCCCCGCTCTTCGTAATTATGTGCAACCTGTAAAACGGCAGTACTCTTGCCGCTGTTCATCGCTCCATATCTAAAATACAACTTCGCCATATATAATAAGGATATATAAAGATGGTTTAAAGAGATAGGATAATTGCTACAACAGCTTAGAGAGCTGCTTCTAGTGCAGCCCATTCAGCAGGGCCATCTTCTGGGACGTTGATGCTTACTTGGTCACCAGGCTTGGCTTTAAAGTATGTAACCGATGCGAGAAGGACGCGGTATTCGGTTTCGCCAACTATGACGACATAATGACCTTCTTTTTGTGTTAGGACACCCACTATTTGTTTACGTGGGATAGGTCCAATTTGTTTGTATAAGAAAGCACCATCTTCGGCAATAGTTAGTTTGAGGATATCACCCTGGACGAGCTTTGATTTACTGGCGTAGTTTGCAGGCACAGGATAGGTCTTTGCATCACTCCCGACCATATTTTGGCCATCAAAGACGCCCTCTATAACCTTGCCGATGTTCTCGTCTTTGTTACTCATAGTCATCTCGGGATCGTCCCCGACAAGACTCATCAATAACTCTTTAGCTGCAGCTAAGTTGGTCTCTGCCTCGCCTATGAGTGCTCGTAATCTTTTTACCTGTTTTTCTGGTATATCTGCCATGATCTTTCGGTTTTATCCTTCAAAAGTATTTATTTCTCCGCCTTTACTTACGCTAAAATTACCACGATTAATCTGGCAAGTCAAAGAAAATAGTCGAAAATATGTGGATAAATACAAGAACCACCCTACATATGGGGTGGTTCTTGTATAATTAAGCACTAATTACTTAGGCTAATTCAACGGTTGCGCCAGCGGCTTCCAAGGTCTTCTTGGCTGCTTCAGCGTCATCTTTCTTGGCTGCTTCAAGTACAGTCTTTGGAGCACCATCAACGATAGCCTTAGCTTCGCCGAGGCCGAGGCCTGTGATGTCCTTAACTGCTTTGATAACTGCAACTTTTTGAGCACCAGCGTCTTTGAGGACAACATCGTACTCGCTCTTAGCTTCTTCAGCTGGAGCTGCGTCGCCAGCGGTTGCTGGACCTGCAACCGCAACAGCTGCAGCTGGTTCAATACCGTATTCATCCTTCAGGATGGTTTTTAGTTCGTTTACTTCTAAAACAGTAAGGCCGGTGAGGCTTTCTGCTAATTTCTTCAAATCTGCCATATTCTTGTCTCCTTAATTAATTTAGGCCGTAGCCTTATCACTAACACCGTCAAGTAGTGCATGCAAATTGCCAGATAGACCATTTAAAACATCATTCAATGGAGATGTTAAGGTAACTATAACCTGAGCAATTAACTCGTTCTTACTTGGTAAGGTTGCCAATGCTTTAACATCGTCCGCGCTCATAAATTGGCCATCAGCCGTTATTGCGCCAACAAACTGAATACTTGGGTTAGTTTTAGCGAAGGTCGCGAGGCTTTTGGCCGGAGCTACTTCGTCGGTGTCATTGAAGGCGTAGAGCAACTGGCCTTTGAGGGCGCTGATATCAGTGTCCTTCAAGGTTTCGGTTGCGGCAACAGCTTTAATAACGAGTCGGTTCTTAACCACGCTAACTTTTGTACCACTTGCTTTTGCATCTTTACGGAGTGCTTGGATGGCTTTGACGGTTGTACCCTGATATTGTGCTACTACAGTAAGCTTTGAGCTTGCAAGCAGTGCAGCAACTTCAGCTACAACTTTGTCTTTTTTTTGTTTCGTTAGAGCCATGTATAAATCCTTCTTGGACTTTATGTTACTTGGTTGTTGTACTTATCGACCGGAAAAGTTACAACTGATTACTGAGTTACGAAAAAACGCCTCTGCATTAACTGCAAAGACGTTTTCGTTTGAACAAATAGTATAAGTAGATGTTCACCTCGGTAGCATTCTTAAATCATTTTACTGATCGCTACTGTCTTTGGTAATCCATATAATAGTAGCTTAACAGGGATAAAATGTCAATCTCCAAAAGGAATGTCGCCCGGGAAATTGGAACCGCTTGAATAATCATCTACAAAAGCGACACTGGTTAAATGGATTACGGCTTGTGTTGGTACTTCTCTAACAACTGGAAACTGCATATCTTCGGGTTCGACTCCTTTCCAGGCGGCCCACATTTGGTCGCTTGAAGACATAGGTTTTAAATGTTCACCGTACATGATACTACTCCTTTTAAATTATAAAACTTCACTGGAGTGAAGCCTTTGTTTGGTGACTGGTTGGATTGCGGGATCTAGTTTGACTTCACTCCATATGCAATACAACCTCTGTCGAGAATCACGAGATTTAGTGCCTTGGAGTTACAATTTGCCATTAGCTTTAAGACTACTCCTAATGATGTGCTTGTCAACATTGGAAATATTACAACAATTAGTTTATAGTAATTTATAAATGTGCTATAATCTGCAGTTGAATTATGAGTTTAGTAACTTTGGAAGAATTAGTAAAGGCGCAGCCATACGTTGCGCAGTCTATAGGAATATTACCAACGACAACTGTTAGGCCGCTTAATGCACTTCACAAATCTGCTTACACGAGAGGTAGAGAACTCGTAGCTGAAAGGGTATGGACAGATGAAGAGTTAAAAAAAAGTGGTAGCTTTGTCGTATATCTCGATTATGTTGCACACAAAGATGAAGCGCAGGGATTTCATGATGAGCTAGGTCTTGATCTCTTAGAAGCTGATATGCGGAGTATTGTAGTAACCCATCCTGAGCTCGGTAGTAGGCTTTTAAAGATTGCACCTATTTACGACGAAGAAGGTATTCCCTTCGCTTCACAATATTGCGTAAAAGCACTGCCCGATCCTATGGGTTCGTAGAGGTATATCAGGATAATTAGTTATAGCTGTGTCAGTTTAAACTGGGTGTATTTTTCGGCGGCAAGCCGTGTTAAAGCTTCGTCCTCGCCTTTATTCACAAATAGCATGGCTTCAGTGAGGAGTGGATGTACTTCTGCAACCTTTTCGTGCATTTCTTTAACGAGTTTACGGTAGCCGGGGTGTCCTTGCGGGCTCGTACGAAGCTCGTGCAGATGGAAGGCCTCACGGGCATTATAGGTGATTTTCCAGCGCATTCGGTGTCCAAGCAGTGTTGCATACTGTGCCTCAAGAGCAAAACCAGCGGCCTGCATTTCGCTATACAGCAAAGCACTTAAGTCAAAACATTGTTCAAATTGGTCACTTAAACCAGCCTGTTCAACCAGCTCAGGTGTATCAAATCCATACCGTGGCGTGAGTTGTTGCCAGTCAAATGCATCGACCATGCGATGGCGTTGTAGATCACGAAAGATTCCATAATCACATAACAAGTCCCAACTATAATGAGCAATTTCAGTTGCGCGGCCAGGTTTATGACGGCGGTTGAGGCGTTCGCCCATATATGTGCGAAAAGCTTTCATCTTTTGCTCGTATGGCCAACCCTGTACTTCTTTTTTGATGTCACGGAGACTCATCGTACTGTGCTCATAGAGCATGTGCGGTAGCAGGTCTAACTCGTTACGCGGCCAATAATCTACGAGTTGGATATCTTCATCGAGTGTACCAAGATTTTGTTTCAGCTCTTCGTCAGCTAGCTTCTTCATGGCATTATAAGTATTTGAACGATAAGCAACCAGCGCGCCACCTCTATCAGGCTTGTCAGCTCGCTCCAAGAATGTCGGGATGGTCTTACGCGCTTCGCGTAGCAGATCATCGCCTACTTTACGTGCTTCAGGCAAGTTATCCGACTGCAAGTGCATGATGAGGCTTTCGAGGGACTGACCAGACGCATATATACCAACCGTTGACTTAACAGCCACTGGTAAGACTGCTCGGATAACGTCACAGGCTTGGGCGCGAGTAGCACCATTAAAAGCTGCATCACGCTCTGTTTCTGGAACTTGGGAATGCTCGCGAACATAGTCGGTAAGCTTGTGTACCATATCAGAATATAGATCAAAAATTGTATCCATAACTTCTTCGTAGTGATCTTTGAGTATTAGCGGGAGGTCGCTTGGTGTAAAGTAGCGGTATTTACCGTTTTGATCTTTTTGGTCAAAATAGATATATCGGGTTGATTGTTCCAGATATGCTGCCATGCGGCCCCATTCAAGCTTTTTTGTCAGTATATTGCTGGCGTTTTCGACGACTACGTGGAGGCCAACAAGTTGCTGCACCGAGTCGTCCCCGTAAGCCGTAATGACACGCTGGAGTAGTTTTGCGTCTTTGCCGGCACTGGCTGCAAATTCATCTAGTAGCGTCACGCGCATATCATCACCACGACGACTGAGACGTGCCATGGCAGCTGCGATTGTTGTAGGGCTCAACTTATCCGTAAATGCGTAAACGTTACTGTCTGTACTGGTGACTGCCTCATTCAGGAATTCTTTGCCATCAGGTGTTATAACGTAGTTGCCTTTTTTATCCTTCTTAACAAATTCAAGAGCTTTTTTGTCTTCAAAATGTTCTATTTTTGCTTCGAGTACTTCTCTGATTGAAGCGGCGGGTTGCACTGTGGAAGCTGCAGATACAATTGGAGGTTCGTTGTCCTGGGCCAATTTGTCGCTAATGCTGCCGTTTAAGATTTTCCAAATTGATTCACTTACGGCTTCGGGCGCGTTGCTGGCAGAAATAACGGGATATCCACGCTGTTTGGCTTCCCACAAATAGCCAGCGCGTACGCGTTCTAAGAATGCAACATCCAAATTGTCAAAACGTTCACCAGCACCTCTGTCATCGGCTCGCTTTTTAAGATCTTTAACCGGTGCGTCGAGTACGATTGTCATGTCTGGCTGCATATCGGAGACGGCGAAATTAATGATACTGTTTATAGTGTTGTAGTCAGGTACATCACCTCGGCCATAATACTGGATAGCAAGCGTGGTCAGGTAATTGCGGTCACACAGGCAGATTACTCCAGCAGCGCGTGCCCGACGGATAACTTCAAGTGACTGACTGCGAGCGGCATTATAAAGCAGTACTTCAGTACGCGTATTCATAGGATAACGCGGATCTTGGGTAAGCATACGTATGGCTCGGGCCGTGAGGTCACTTTGCGAATCAGGCTCACGAAAGAGACGCACCGGATAACCAGCTTTTTCAAGACGTGCAGCCAGCATACTAAGCTGGGTGGTTTTACCGACGCCTTGAGCGCCTTCAAGCACAATATAACGTCCAGATTGTTCAGGCTTATTCATAACTAAGTCCCTCGATTTTTACGGGCATTTCACGCTTGTCAATGTATGCCTTTGGAAGCATTATTGATGGTGACCATGTTGTCATCAGAGTTTTGAGGTTGCTACCAGACTGGTACTTACCACTAAAGCCGCCGTCACGCCCTGCCCCATAACTACCCTCTACTTCACCAGTCTCGTGGAATACAATCTGGGCAATGCGCTCTCCTACAGGTAGTAGTACCGTTTCGCGTTGGTTAAGGTTGTAGATTTCAAGGGTTAGGCGGTTGATGTAGCCCGGGTCTACCCACCCCGCATCAAAACAGACAGCGACACCGTTACGTCCCCAACTACTCCGACTTTTTACCTCACATGCTCCTGGCGGTAGAATGCCAAAAAACTCATGCGTATGTGCCAGAATTCGCTCGCCTGGTTTAAGCGCAACGACTGGATGGTCAAGTGGTATGTTTTTAAGTGGTGTGACACCGTTCAGCTTACACCACTGGCCGTGCGGCATTGCCTCATATGGACCGTCAAAATAACGCTCAACATCTTCACGTTCGAACGGGTTATAAATATTACGTTCGTTAGTGCGCTCTACGCGGTAAAAATAATAACCAAGTGTGACATCTAGTGAAGCCTGACTAACATGCATTGGCTGAAACGGTGTGCAGACAATATGCCCATCATTAATAGCGGCACGTATTTGCGTATTACTAAAAACTCCCAAAACACACCTCCTTTGGTACTGCCATTAGTGTACTAAACCACGCCGTTGCCTTACAAGCATATACATGTTGTAGTTTTTAACGCTGTGAGTCTATGGGCTGTATTTGTACTAAATGCTTAATAACTAGAGCTGGTACATCACGGAGCATGTCATCGTATCTTGCAAAAGTTATATTAGGCCATACTTTTGCTGCGCCGGTTATAAGCCGCGATACACGGGAATTATGATGAGCGGTACTAAGGATTGGTATACCTCTGGCCGCTGCGGTTGCCGTCTCCCATCCTAACCCATCCCCTGGATAGTCATGGATGCTTAAAAACGCATCACAGGTAGCTACACAATGGTCTATATCCCATCTATACACGTCTTCATCTGTACCATTTTCAAGCCCTACAAAATCAAAAACATATAGACCATGCTCATCGCGAAGTTTACCTTTGAGACTGTCTACAGTGTGCCGAAAGTATTGTGAAGCGTAAGTCAGCCCACAGCCAACATATAGATTCAAGTTCTCCGCCACAGCTTATCTCCTCTTTACAATAGTATTAACGCACACAGCAAAAGAAATGTATAGACTATTGACATATAAGCTAAAGTATTATACAATGAGAAGATGAGTACATTCGAAATTATAGGTCTGCCGCAAGTTAATGTTGAAAATATTAATATTCCAATGACGGCAGATCCTGAGCATAACGTATCCCACGACCATATGCATATTACGGCGCCAGAGATTGGCATAGCTATTGTAGTAGCTGCACTAGCAGGTTTAATTGGTAACAAAATTATATCCCACCCTAGCCCTAAGTTTGATTCAACTCACGATGAAGCTACAATAGCCTACGCTTCTCGTAAATCTCGTAGATAATACACTTAGTGTTTTAAAGCCTCCTAATTGATAGGAGGCTTTAATTTAATTTTAGATTTTTGAATGTTTAGATTTCACTGAGAACAACTTTAATAGCAGGTCCCATTGTAGTACTTACGTTTATTGCGCGCACGTAGTTACCTTTAAGGCTGCTTGGCTTGTTGCTCTTGATTGAAGCAAAGACTGCTTGGACATTTGTCATAAGTTTGTCAGCACCAAATGAAACCTTGCCTACACCCATATGGACAATGCCGGTTGAATCAACACGGTATTCTACGCGGCCAGCTTTGGCTTGTTCTACAGCCTTCACGACATCCGGTGTGACAGTACCGCTCTTTGGGTTTGGCATCAGTCCTTTTGGACCAAGCACGCGGGCATATTTGCCGAGGCGTGCCATCAATGCTGGTGTTGCAATAAGAGTATCAAAGTTTATAATGCCTTTTTCGATATCTTTCAAAAGGTCATCAGTGCCGGCGATGTCTGCACCTGCTTTTTTGGCGGCTGCTGCGTCATCTGCTTCTGCAAGCACTGCAATGCGGATAGTCTTGCCCGTTCCAGCAGGAAGTATAAGGTTGTCACGCACGTTTTGGTCGGCCTGACGTGGATCAACACCAAGGTTAATGTGGAGCTCGACAGTGGCATCAAACTTTACGGGGCTTGTTTTGATAGCTAGTTCGAGAGCCTCTTTGACAGCATACAGCTTGTCTTTTTCGACATGTGTATAGGCTTCTCGGAGTTTTTTACCAGCACGCTCAAGCTTTGTGCGCACTACTTTAACAGGTGCTTTTTTCTCTTCAGCTTTTTCGCTGGCATGAGCTTTGCGCTCTTCCTTAGCAGCGACTGCTTCTTTTTCTGCAATAGCCTTAGTGCTGCGCTTTCCAGCCTTGGCAACGGTCTTTTTCTCTTGAGTAGCAGCAACTACTTGTTCTTCGATATTTGCTTGACTCGTAGTCCCACTAATTTTTTGAATATCCCCATCTTTGATTTCCTTGTCTGCTACTTTTTTTGTAACTTTCTTAACTGCTTTTTTGGCTTCTGCCATATGATCCTTTCGTGGTGCGTGCGACTACTTAAGAGTCTCCCACAAATTAATTTGTATAAAATAACTATATCAGATTACAGGGGTAGTAGCAATAGCGCTTGCATTGGCACATAGGGCAGCACTTATGACGCCGGCAGCCGATTTCGCATGCGGGCAAACACCGATGTTCGTAAGTTCTGCAACTCTTGAAGCTAGTTCTGCTATTGGATATGGTTGACCATTCTGCGGAACTTCATTTGTCACTTCCCAGCCTTCATCCCGTGCAGTTCTTAGGAAACCTTTAGCCACGATGTCGTCACCTCGTACAGCAACTTCGTGAAGCCTCATTAATACCGGTACGCTTATCTTGCGATCTCTTTTTGCCGTTTGAGCGGCACGGCTATCTATGCCGCTGAAAAGCAAATTTTGATCTTTTTCAGCGCCTACTAATACAAATGTACCGTCATCCTTGTAACCACCATAGCAATTACTTATATCTACACCGTCTACGGATTGTTGTTTGAAGCTCATTATAGTAATAATACTTCTAACATAAGCGTAAAAGCGAATGTTTAAATTACAACTTGGTTGACCTCTACTGCACAGGATTTATTGGTACTGCTTCGGGAGCTGATTGTGCAAGAATGCGGGCTATATGTGCACTTGATATCAGTTTGTCAGGCTCAGTTCCTAATTTTTCGGCCTCTCGTACGAGCACCGCGTAGGCATCAGTTGGATAATGGTCCAGCGTAGACATATCTGCCGCCACGCACATTGCTACAGCCTCGGCGGCCGTCAAAGGCTGCGTTGTAGTATCCAGCTCTGAACTGAAGTTTTTTTCCATATAACTTACTAGGCTTCGATTTCGACGCCCATTGAACGAGCGGTGCCGGCGACCATTTTCATAACCGATTCTACTGAGTCCGCGTTCATGTCCTGAATTTTGGTTTCAGCAATTTCACGGAGCTGAGCTTGGCTGAGTTTCTTAGAGATCTTTTCCTTGTTTGGAACGCCTGAACCTTTGTCGATTTTAAGCGCCGCGCGGATGAGGTCGTCAGTAGGTACACCAACAAAGCGCCATGCCATGGTCTTGTCGGTAAAAATGGTGATGTGAACGGTGAGATTCTTGCCCATCTGGTCTTTAGTAGCATCATTGAATGGTCCAATAAAATCCATCATGTTTACACCATGTTGACCGAGGGTGCTACCAACTGGAGGCGCTGCCGATGCTTGGCCGCCTTTGATTTTCATTTTTAGATTCGCTTTAACTTCTTTTGCCATGATAATAATCCTTCTTATGCTCGAGGGTATGAAGCTCCCTGAACTAATTGTGCGTAACTTAAGAGGTATTGTACTACAAACTACCCCTGTTGTCTAGACTCGTAGTGTAAATTTCATTATTTGGGTTTCTTGTATCTCCACTAGGCAAGAATTTGCCGACTATTTTCATATTTTGAGACAGGCTCCAATATTCCTCTGGATTATTACCTAATAAAGCCATTCGTGCCAGGGCTCTTAATTCTTCGAATAACGACGAAGCTGAGGGGACGTCAGTAGGATCTAAACCGAATCTCTCATAATGGTCTGACATATTTCTTAAGTCTTTTTAACCTGTAAACCATCCAGCTCAACAGGGGTTTCGCGGCCGAACATGTTCACAAGCACTTTAAGTTTGCCCTTGGTCTGGTCAATTTCGTTAATTGCACCGTCGAAGCCTTTGAATGGCCCATCAATGATGTTTACGACGTCACCGATCTTGTAATCCATCTTGTGCTTTGGCTCGTCTTTGCCCATGCGCTTCATGATTTTTTCGATTTCTTCGTTTTCAACAGGTGTTGGCTCAGTGCCGGTGCCTACAAATCCAGTAACGGACGGCGTGTTGCGCACAATGTACCAGGCGTCTTCTGTAAGCTTCATCTCTACCATGACATAACCCTGAAAGATGCGCTTTTCAACAACTTTACGCTTGCCGTTCTTGATTTCAATCATCTTTTCTTTTGGTACTAAAACCTGGTAGATCTTGTCCTTCATGTCCAGTGATTCAGCGCGTTGGCGAATGCTTTCAGCGACTTTCTCTTCGTAGCCGCTATATGTATGAATAGCGTACCACTGCTTGGTTGTGTCATAACGTTTCATTATCGTAATACTATCCTTCTAATTATTTTATCGAGTCCATAATCGGCTACCGTCACAAAAAATCCAAACACAACCGCAAATACAAGCACCGAAAAGGTTAGTTTCCATGTCTGGCGACGTGATGGCCATGTGACCTGGCGTAGTTCTTTATAAGCATTGCGGAAATAACGAGGGAGCAAGATCAGTCCTAGCCATTTGAAAACAAAGCGAACTGGACGTATTTTAAACGGCCTAGCCACTACGCCGAGTGGTTTTGTAACGGTGCGCAACACTTTTCGGACGGGACGTTTTTTGACCTTGCCTGCATCCATTGATGCTTTGAGGGAGGCCTTTTCATTTCGCTCACGAACTGTCTCAATCTTTCGAACGCGCGGCTTCTTAACTACCTTCTCTGCCATTGTTATTTCACCCCTGAAATTAAAAAAGCCTACAATATTTGTAGGTCTATAGTGTCAATAGTACTCTCTGTTGAGCATTAAGTCAACGCTAGCCGTGTAATTAATTAGGGATGACGGACGTTTTATAAACTTTTAATTCGTTACGGATTTTCTTTGCGCCTGGCATAACAGACTCAAATCTATTCCAGAAAGCTTCGCTATGGTCCAAGTGTTCGGTATGGACCAGCTCGTGCACTAATACATAATCTATCAGATGCCAGGGGAGCTGAATCAGATAATAGTTAAGCGTTATCTCGTGATTTTGGTTGCAGCTACCCCATTTAGTTTTGAGTTGTTTAACAGTAATGTTCCGGAACGAAAATCCATGTTTGTCTGCTAATAGTTGCAACCGCTGTGGCAATAATCGTTCGCCTTCGCCCCATAAAGCTTTTTTGGCGCCTCGTTCGGCGGCTGCTTGAACTTCTGTATCATCAAAATTAAGCCGTCCAGGGTATTTTACGATAATTTCACTTCCCTTGAGTCTGACTTGAGTGGTCTTTACCACTGCGTCAGGAATCAATGTTATGTGATGAGCTTTGCCAATTCGGTCGCCGGCACTGAACAGTCTAGTAGGTTGTGGTTGATGTTTGGCAATCCAGTCTGCTCGTTCGGCGGCAAACTTTGCACCCGCTTGATATGGCACCCAAGTTGGAACACTTACACGCACTTCACCTTTACTATCAAATCCGAGTCGAATTGACTTGCTACCGCGTCTTTTTACGACAGATACATTACCGATACCGTCTATTTCATATATTTTTGCCGGCATAGTTTAATTAAAACTAATGTTTTGTCGTCCGTTCTCGTCGTGATGGTTGTTGTTGAAATTTGGGACTAAGTTAACGAGGTCGGGCTTTACCATTTTATGCATTGCTTGTCCGGGCTTTATAACATGTAGGTCAGCAAGCTTTTTAAAGACATTGCTTCTCTGAGATTGGTAGGTGTGCTTGCCGCTAGTGACAATAAAGTCTTCGGTTGGTTCTGGCTGTTGCATGTAGGCTGCAACTTGCTTGAACTGTTCGACGTCATAGCCCGCAGCATAACGGTCGTCGAGGCGGCGACGGTCACGCTTGTTATTTCGAATATAGGCTGTATCGGCGTCAAGTTGAAACCAGACGATGATGACTTCGGCATGCCGCTTGCGAGCAATGTCGCGCAGTGATCGCCTTTGGCTAACCCGCATAGCATTCATGTCATATACCACGCTTATGCCCGCCGTTAGGAACTCGCCAGTCATGTACTCC
>JAYTSU010000013.1:0-7479 GCA_043745485.1 Candidatus Saccharimonadota bacterium | reverse complement strand
TTTTAGCTAGATTCTTTGCTTCATATATTTCACGGATGTCGTGGTCCTTTTTGATCGAATCTCGAAGCAGGATATCTTCAGTGTCTTTTAGGGTCAATGTAGAGTTTTCTATAGCATTGCTGTTATATACCATCTCTGGTATTTCTGCGATAGCAATTTCGCGCACCGCCTCTGGCTTGGCTTTAGCTAGCTTTTTGTATTGCATCGAAAGCTTAGCTATGCGATCTTTTGTGGTTTGATTAATCATAAGTACATTGTAACATACTTTACGTGAAAAAATACACTTATCAATACTTTTTCACGTAGAGTATGTAGGAAACAGGTCTAGGGAACGGGTCAGCTTTTCGGCTGCTTGCTCCCTTGGGAGGAATCACCCTTCGCTAGAACCAAATAATAGAGACAGAACAAAAGAACCGCCCTTTTGGACGGTTCCAACATTTTGCACTTTATTATCAATCAATCTTCTTCTTGGTGAGCAAAGAGTTGATCAAGGATCGGTCTTGGGAACCGGTCACTCGATTCAACTGCTTGCTCTGGCTCCGACTGCTGGGCTCGAACCAGCGACCTAGACGTTAACAGCGTCCCGCTCTACCACTGAGCTAAGTCGGAATATGTAGTTACTACAGAGTGAGATTATATGGTCTTCTCTGTTATTAGTCAAACGCTTATCAGGCTTCTTCGGCTTTGACCTTTACGGCCGTCAGGCGGGGCACTAATGAGCGTACCGCGTCGTCCAAGCCCAACACGTGCAGGGCACCGATCAGCACATATGCGTCATCAAGCTTCTTCATGGCGGGCTCAGTACTAGCCTCCAACTCATTAAGCAAGGCGTGTACTTGTTCCACTAACCATTTGGCTTCGTGCTCCAAGATTGACACTGCCTTATCGCCCAGACCAAGTTCTATGCCAACCACTTCTAATGAGCGTGCAGAACGATCACGTTTGCGCAAATGCCCGCGCTTGATGAGGTTATTAACATGCAAAGCTACGGTCGCAACGGAGGTATAGCCAAGTCCGTTCATAATTTCGCGGTAACTAGGGCTATAACCGTTTTCTTTAATAAAAGACTCAATAAAACCAAGCAACTCACGCTGTTTTTTAGTTGGACGGACTGAACCAACTTCCATTGAACTCATCGTTTCCTCCGAGGTTTGATGCCCTTTTTATGACTCTCTGGGAATACCCAGAAACGATACCAGAAATAGTTCCATACAGTAAAGAACCCAGCCGACCCAAACTGACCAAGATACGGCGTAATACCAGCACTCTTAAGCGCTGCAACTATGAGGTAGTCCAAGACAAAATCAACAAGCGTAATAAAAATATAACGAGCATTGGTTTTAGCTAAGTGCTCTTTGAGATGCGGATTTTTAAATACCCAGAAACGCTGGAGATAATAATTGACAATCCAACCTGCAACATTGGCCAACAGCTTAGCCCACCAGAGGCTTAGGTGTAGACCTTTGTCAGCCGCAAAAAAGATGAGGTAGCCGGTCCAAAAATATGCGCCGCCACTTATCATATACTCAATAAACTGGATGAGGCGCCGCTTATTACGCTTGCTTGTGACTTTAGACTTCTTGGTTACTTGAGACTTTTTCATGAGTGCTTACGGTTATCTAATGGTAGCATAAGGTTACGTGCTTGGGATACAATAACACCTGTAATCATGACGCGTATTAATCTAAAAACTGTTCGCTTCTGGCTGTTTACCGCCTTGTTGGTTGCCGCGCCCCTGTCAAAATACCCCTCAATCGCCACGCCGCTGTATAACTTCACTTCATTCCGCATTGGTCTTTATCCATTTTTATCTCTGTTATTTGTCATAAGTTGTCTACCGCTTAGTCTCAAAGCATTGCCAAAACTTTTCCGGCAGTCACGGACTAGCATGCTTAGTATTACAGTATTGGTTTTGGTATCCATTCTAGGCCTGACGACAGCAATATATAAAGCTCGTTCCGTCCTTTTATTACTCTCAATCTTGTTGCTGCTTTGTTTGCTTGTGTCGGCGTGGTGGTATGTAGCCAACGAACTGTCTTCCAAGAAGTATCCCCAGCTCATTAAGGCCGTCTTGATAGCAGGCTGTGTCTATGGAGTGGTGAGTATTCTTCAATTTAGCTTTGCAGGCTTTGGCCACGAAACATTTGGACTACTCTGCAAAGGATGTAATAGCCAAGTGTTTGGGTTCCCTCGTATTAGTGGCTTTGCTGCCGAACCGCAGTTCTATGCCAATGCGCTACTCATCTATTATTTTATTGGTCTTGGTGTTTTCTATAATTCGCGCTCGCGCCTGGCACTCGGCTCGGCTGTTTTGTCACTCATAGGTATCGGTCTCACGTTTTCTAGGGGCGCTTTCTTGGCAGTTGGACTTGGTTCAATGCTTTTTTTTATCCTACTACGCGTGCAGGGGCTTATACGGCTTAGGGCAATCGCGCGCCACGTTGGAGTGCTGATTATTGCCGTGTTGGTTGTCGCTGGATTGCTCGTAGGGGCCGCAAGCTACCGCTACCGCTCCACACCAGACATTGCTTATAAAACATTTCGCAGCCTAGTACAGCAGGGCAGTCTGGGGGTCGTAAAGCTGCCAACCAGCAAAAGTAACAGCGGTTTTACGCCAGCGGGGCTTGTGCAGGCTTCGGGCCAGGAACGCTTAGGCGCAGCCAACTTGGCAGTTAAAGCCTGGCAGTATAATGCCAGCAGCGTTTTGATTGGTGTTGGCCCAGGTAATTTAGGCCCCTTTACCGTTCAGCACATCTCCAGCACAGCACCCGAAAATCTCACTGTGTATATTTATTATGTATTAATACTGAGCGAGCTTGGCATTATTGGCCTCATAGCTCTTATATGTCTTTATGGAAGCGCATTGGTGCGATTTATAAAGCGTTTTTGGCGTCATAAAAATGCTGCAGTTTACAGCGCCATATTTTGCTTAGGATTGGCGTTTTTGATCCAATATTGCTTCTTTGGCAGTTATATCAATGTGCCATACATTTGGCTGTGGTTTGGGATTATGCTGGGTCTAGGGCGAAAAACAGGTAAGAGCGCTATACTATAATTAATATATGAAGAATAACGCCTCTTTAATTTATGCCTTCTTCCTCGTAATCGGTGACTTTTTGGCGCTTATGGGTGCCTTCGTCAGCGCGTTCATTCTGCGTGTCACATTAGACAACCGCCCAACCGTCCTCATAGGCTCGCATGAATACCTCAAAATCTTCCTCCTATTGTTGCCGTTTTGGCTCATTATCTTCGCACTCTTAGGTCTTTATAACAAAAACACCTACGAAAATAGGTTCTCTGAGTTTGGTCGGCTCATTATTGGCTCATTCATCGGTATTTTATTCGTCATCAGTTATAGCTACATCACTAACACCCCGATTTTCCCGGCTCGTCTCGTCACGGTCTATGGCTTCTTACTTGCTCTCTGTTTTATGCTGTTGTTTCGTACGCTTGCACGAGCCATTAGGCGCAGCCTATTTGCCTACGGCCTTGGCGTAAACAGTGTCCTCATTGTGGGTGATACGCAGATTACTGATGAGCTTATTCGCTCCATCAAGAACACTCATGTCTCGGGCTACCAAGTTGTTGGAGTTGTCAGCAAAAAAGGCCGCTCTGACACTGACATTGCAGTATTTAGAAGCTTTGATGAGGCCGTAGAAAAGCTAAAAAATAAACCGCTACATAGCATCATCCAGACCGAGCTATATGCTGCAACCGAGGACAACAGCGAGATACTGACTTTTGCCCAAGAGAATCACGTCGCATACCGTTTTGTACCTGGAAATAGTGAGCTGTTTGTCGGCAATATTGAAGTAGATTTATTCCAGTCAATCCCCGTTATAGCCGTACATCAGACGGCACTGGTTGGCTGGGGGCGCATTGTAAAACGTCTGTTTGATATTGTGGTTGGTTCTATTGGTTTGGTAGTGGCGCTGCCTTTTATGTCTATTATTGCGGTGATGATTAAGCTTTTTGATCCTGGCCCCGTATTCTTCCGTCAAGAGCGGCTTGGCAGGTTTGGCGGACGCTTTAAAATATTCAAATTCCGAACTAATAAAATGGCTTATAACGGATTATTGCCAGAAGAAGCCTTTGCAAAGATGGGCAAGCCAGAACTTGCTATAAAGTTTCGTAAAAACGGCGACTTTTTGGCGCACGACCCGCGTTTTAGCAGACTCGGTGTATTTTTACGCAAAAGCAGCCTGGACGAATTACCGCAGCTTATTAATGTTGTACGCGGAGACATAAGTCTTGTAGGCCCACGTGCCCTTGTGCCTCGTGAACTAGATAAATACGACAAGAAGAATCTTATCTTAAGTGTAAAGTCTGGTATGACAGGCCTGGCGGTCATCTCTGGGCGTAAATCTATTTCGTTTGAAGAACGGCGTAAGCTGGATCTGTACTATGTGCAGAACTGGAGCTTCTGGAATGACATCGTCATTCTTGCAAAGACAATTTCTATCGTGTTGTTTCACCGTGGGGCGGAATAGTGAAGGTAGCCATAGTCCATGACTGGCTGGTAGGCGGGGGAGCAGAGCGGGTAGTCGAAGAGTTGCACAAACTCTACCCTGACGCCCCAATTTATACATCGTACTGCACACCTGAGTGGCGGCACAAACTAGATGGCAAAGTTGTGACTGGATGGCTGCAACCGCTTGGTAAAATTCGTAAGTTTATACCGTTCTTAAGGATATGGTGGTTTACGCATTTGGACTTTAGCGGCTACGACCTTGTCATTACTAGTTCTGGCAACGGCGAAGCTTTTGGCGTTAAAACCTCGAGTGATACTTTACATGTTAACTATTGCCATGCACCAACGCATTTTTATTGGCGTTTTTATGACAAATACCTGGAGCAACCCGGCTTTGGATTTTTAAATCCACTGGCTCGCCTTGGCCTCAAACTGCTTGTGAAGCCCCTGCGCGCTTGGGACTATAAAGCCGCCCAACGCCCCGACTACTTCATCGCCAATTCAAATCACATCAAAGATGAAATTAAAGAGTTCTACGGTCGTGAAGCCGTGGTTATTTATCCTCCCGTTGATACCGAACGGTTTTCGAAAGTCAGTGCAAAGAACAGAAACGGTTTTGTGACGGCATCACGCCAAGTACCGCAAAAGAAGCTTGACATTATTATTGGTGCCGCCAACGAACTCAAACTTCCTTTGCTTGTCATCGGCCGTGGGCCGGAGCACGAAAAGCTCACACGCCTAGCAGGGGAGACGGTCACACTACGTAATGACGTTAGTGACATAGAAATGCCCATGCTGTTTGCAAGTGCTCAGGCATTCTTATTTGCGGCCTATGAAGACTTTGGTGTGACACCCGTTGAAGCATTAGCTGCCGGAACGCCAGTTTTGGCCTTTCGCCAAGGAGGCGCTATTGATTATATTCAGCCCGGTATTAACGGTGACTTTTTTGACGTCCAAAGCGTACCGTCATTGTGCGCAGCTTTACAGAAGTTTGAGCCAAAAGCTTACAACCAGGAGACTATCAAAAAAGTAGCGCAAGAATTTTCTATAGATAAATTTCAATTAAGGATGCGGGACTTTATAGATAAAATTCTTTCTTCTCAGACATAATTAATCGAAAGGATATAACATGTGTGGAATAGTAGGATATATAGGTAAACAATCAGCAATTATTCCTGTTCTGGAAGGCTTGTCGGCTCTAGAATACCGTGGCTACGACTCGGCTGGTATAACTACTGTCACTCCAGAAGGAGCCAAGACAATAAAACAAATAGGCAGAGTCGATTCATTGGTAACGAGTGTTGAAGAAAAAGGTGATAAGATGGCTAACCTTGCTATTGGCCATACGAGGTGGGCAACACATGGTATTCCTAGTAATTTGAATGCTCATCCCCACGCTGACTCCAATAATAAAATATACGTTGTTCACAACGGAATTGTAGAGAACCATTCAAAACTACGAACAATGTTAAAAAAAGCTGGCTTTACGTTTTTATCCGAAACAGATACAGAAGTAATCCCAAATCTTATTGCTTATTTCTTACGTAATGAGAAAGACTTCTTTAAAGCTTTTAAATTAGCTATTTATGAACTTGAAGGCGCCTATGCAATTGCAGCAGTCTATGAAGGTACGCCTGACAGACTTTACGCAGCTCGCCTATCCAGCCCGCTTGTTATCGGTGTTGGTAATAAAGAAAACTATGTAGCTTCAGACGCAACAGCTATTATGCAGCACACCAAGAAGGTTGTTTATTTAGATGATTACGAAGTAGCCTATATTACTGCAAATGATGTACATATTGAGAACCTTCGTGACAATAAAGATACGAGCCGTGAGGCCGAAGAACTCGAACATGATATCGAGGCTGCAGAACTTGGAGACTTTGAAAACTTTATGCGTAAAGAAATTTATGACGGCCCCCAAACTATCCAGTCTGCAACACGTGGCCGCATATTAGGTGATGGAAACATAGTAAAACTTGGAGGATTGGACAATGTAACTGCCCAGCTACAATACATAGACCGTATCGTTATTGTAGGTTGTGGGACTTCTTATTATGCAGGGCTCGTTGGTGAATATCTAATAGAAGAAATCGCAGGAATTCCTGTTGAAGTTCAGCTCGCTTCAGAATTTAAATACAGAAATGAACCGTTTTCGCGTAGCACTGCGCTGCTTGCAATTTCACAATCTGGCGAAACTGCAGACACGATTGCAGCTTTGCAGAAAGTTGAAAATTTTGGGGTGTTACGTCTTGGTATTGTTAACGCTGTCGGTTCATCTATAGCACGTCTCACTGATGCAGGCGTATATTGTCACGCTGGCCCAGAGCGTTCGGTTGCCAGTACGAAAGCCTTTATAGCGCAGATCACCATTCTGGCAGAAATTGCCTTACGCTTAAGCGACGGGCATTCACCTCTTTATAAACCTGTGCTGCAGGAGCTCCTGCTCTTACCCGACAAGCTTAAAGAAGTACTCAAACAAGAAGATGCAATCAAAGAAATTGCCAAGAAATATTCTCATTATCGTGACTTTTTGTTCCTTGGTCGTGGGTATGCATATCCATGCGCATTAGAAGGGGCACTGAAACTGAAAGAACTTTCTTATATTCACGCTGAAGGTTTTGCAGCAGGCGAGATGAAGCACGGACCACTAGCTATGATAGATGGTAATTTCCCAACATTTGCCTTAGCTCCAGATACATCATTAATTGATAAAACACTTTCAAATATTCAAGAGATAAAAGCCCGTGGGGGGCCATTGATAGCAGTTGCAAGCGCTGGGAATAAATCGGTATCTAAACTTGCTGACGATACTATCTACATCCCAAAAACGCTGGAACAATTACAGCCTGCACTCATAGCAGCCGTCATGCAGATGTTTGCTTATCACGTGGCCAATCATAAAGGTCTAGATATTGATAAGCCTCGTAATCTCGCTAAATCTGTGACGGTAGAATAATAAAAACTATAATAAAAAGCATCAAAAGGTAGTTTATACCTGGAGGCGT
>JAYTSU010000012.1:0-7593 GCA_043745485.1 Candidatus Saccharimonadota bacterium | reverse complement strand
TCTTTTGGTTCGATCGTGACTTTTTCGGCCTCGGCTATTTCGGATAATATGATGCCGATGCGTACACGATCGGTTGCAGCTTCACGCTTTTGCTCTTTGTGTTCTTCTGGTGTTACGCACTCGGCATCAAGGTGTTCTTCCCATGTTTGACCACGATACATTAGATTCTGCTTTTCTTCGTTTTCGATGCGCTCAATTTGCTCGTCCACTAATTGAACGGGAACACTCATTTGTGTCTTGCTGGCAATTTCTTTCAATAAAGCTTCTTCGTAACTTCTGTCTGCTTCTTGTTGGCGCTCCAAAAGCAGTTGCTTTTTGATGTCAACTTTAAGCTCAGTGACTGTCTTAAATGGACCTGCTTTGGCAGCAAAGTCATCATCGACTGCTGGCTCAACGAGTTCATTGACTGAGTTGACGGTAATTTCGAATGTAACTTTTTTACTCTGGAGTGTTTTGACGCCGTAATCCTTCGGAAAAGTAATAGTAAAGGTCTTAGATTCACCTGGCTTTACGCCAATAACGTTTTCTTCAAAACCTGGAATAAATGTCTTACTACCAATTGTTAACGGATAATCTTTGCCCTCAGCACCGTTGACGGCCTCACCCTTACTGTCAGTTCCCTTAAAATCAATCATGACTTCGTCGCCATCTTTAGCAGCACGCACAACTGCCGCTCGTTCTGCCATACGTTTTTGCAATGACTTAACTACTTCGTCGACCTGTTTTGTATCAACCTTGACAGTTTCAGGCTTCATCTTGATGCTTTTATAATTACCCAGTTCAATCTCGCCAATAACAGGTACAGTCAGAGTAAATTCAAGCATGGTATACGGTACGAATTTGGTCAGGTTCATGGCAGGGTTTGCTACAGGTCGAAGGTCTTCTTGATTAAGTGCCTGCGTATAGAGTGCGTTTACTGCGGCGTCAAGGAACTCACTTTGGAAGGCTTGTTGATCAAGGTTTTTCTCGACCATATTAAGCGGCACTTTGCCTTCACGGAATCCAGCAAGCTTCACATTTGGAGCTAGTTTTTTAAGTGTATTTGATTTAACGGGGCTTAAGTCCGCCTCGTTCGCAGTAATAATGAGTTCAACTAAATTGGGTGATTTGACAGTTTTAGATATATGCATGGGTTACTACTTTAACAGATGCAAACATATTTTGCGAGCATAAGAGCTAACGAGTATATCTATAACAAAGTTTGTATTAGGAAGTAATATGCATAAATCAGCATCGCTATTACTATAGTTATTGTTATATACACAATAGAAATAATAGCTAGGCTTATTAATAAACCACGCATTCCTTTAGCTTGTAAGTATTTAGCCCTGATTTTAGTGCGCAAGTAAAAGAAATATATAAGAAATACCGCTACTATAATAAAAATTATACCGCCATAAAGATATATATCTTTATCAGTAAATACAGCTCCAGCTAAATATTGGTTCATCTTTTACGATAGTCTTTTACATTTGTCACAATTCGTTCAAGTGACAATGTTTCTTCCTTGTTAAATTCTAAGTTTTTTAGCTTGAACTGTCCGGATTTGAGTTCTTCTTCACCAATAAACAAAACATACGGAATTTGTTTTTTGAGCGCCGTTTTTATTTGTTTATCCATTTTTCGACCCGTAAAATCGACGGCAGTTTTAACGCCCATTTCTCTGAGCTCATGTATGGACTTAATAGCGCGTTCGTACACATCACCAATCAGAATTGCGTATACATCAGTTTCACTCCGTAGTTCAGGCATAAGCTCATGCACATTTAAGAAGTTTTGGAAGCTCGCATCTCCAAATGCAAAACCAACAGCAGGCACCGGCTCAACGCCAAATTGACCAATAAGTCCGTCGTAACGTCCGCCACCAAACATTGCGCGATTGTTGTCAGGATGTGTGTCAAACACTTCAAATACAACATCTGTGTAGTAGTCAAAGCCCCGCATGAGCGTGGGGTCATACTGCGCATTAGAAATACCTTGAAGATGTAAAAGGTTCATGAGGCTTGTTAGCTTTTGTGCCGGCTCCGAGGCTAAGACTGCTTTTGGCAAATCTTTCATTGTCTTAGCACCAAGTACTGTGTCTAGTCTTTTGCTCAAGCCAGAATCACGCTGTGATGGGCTAAATATGGCTTCTACATAACCTTTAAAAGCTCCTGGCTCAATCTTATTCATCCTATCGATAAGACGAATAAGCGTAGTGGATTGTACCGAATCCAATCCTAGGTAGTCTTTATTAATAAAGTCCATAAGGGCTCGATTGTTGAGGCGAATGGTATACATACTGCGCTTAGCCCCAAAGCTCAAGATGATTGCATCAGCAACCTGGATAATCTCTTGCTCGGCCTCAATGCCAGCTATTCCAAAAATATCGACGTTTGGCTGCCAGAACTCTCTCAGGCGGCTACGCTGCGGGCGTTCATATCTAAAAAGATTGGGTAAGGAATACCAACGCAGTGGATACGACAATTCTTGGCGACGCCCGGCTACCATTCGACTAACGCTTGGCGTCATCTCAGTACGCATCGTTACGCTACGTTCGCCTCGGTCGATGAATGTATAAGTTTGTTCCTGAATAATCTCTTCGTTACCTTTGGCTAAGTACAACTCCGTTGGCTCAAGCGTCGGAGCGTCATATTCTTCGTAGCCAAAAAGTTCAAAGACTTCTCGCCATTTTTTAAACATATATTTTTGCACACGTTTATCTTCAGGATAAAAATCTCGTGTGCCTTTATAGGGCTGGGTTGAGAGACTCATACTAATATTCTACCAGTTCCAAGCGTGGACGCTTATTAATTACGCTCATTTTTAACGTACCACCAATCGGTAGCGTGAGCTGAGGCGCAGTGTGTCCAAAATCTATATCTGCAAACACGGGTATGGCTGTACCGAATTTGCGCGCAACAATGTCGGCAATATCTGGCATTGAAACGCGAGAAGCCGCATTAAAACGGCCTATTAAAACTCCTATGATACTTTTACGAGCACCTGGTAGCTGCAATATAGATTCTAAGCGGCGGTCAAATTCGCGTGCCGTAACCTTACCTGATTCATCGTCATCTTCTATAAGCAATATTATATCTGTATCAAATCTTGGCTGACAGTCTGTGCCTTGGAGCAGATAAAAAGTACCGACATTGCCGCCGATGAGTTTGCCTGTAGCGCTTCCAGGTACTAAAACTTTCCAAGGACGTGTTTTATGAGGGATCATGTTGTGATCCGCCCAAAAAAGACTTTGTTTTAACTCTTTTGCCTCTCCAGTAATTACACGGACTGCGTTTTCCAAAGAATATTCGTGCAGTCGGCGCCGTCCAAGGCCACCAAAATTTGGCCCAAGTAACATTATCTGACCCGTCTTTGCATGAAACGCGTTCACGAGTACGGTAATATCTGAAAAACCGATGATCGGCTTTGGATTGGAACGAATAAGCTCCCAGTTAATTTTTGGCAACAGTTCGTTTGCTGACCAGCCACCGCCAATACACCATACAAGCCTGACGTTCGTATCTGCAAAAGCTGCATGAAGATCATCTAGGCGCGCGCCAACCGAACCCGTACCAAAGCGATGCACATTTCTGATATTTTTTGAATAGGTAACTTTATATCCGTTCGCCTCAATCCGTAGTTTTGCCTTGGCATATGACTTCTCGCGCTTTTTTGACCAAGACTGAGACGGGGCTATAATCCTGATTTCATCACCTGATTGAAGAGGTTGTAATTTGTTCATAGTTAACCTTACTTTAACAGATGCATGCTACAAAATTAAAGCAAGTACTTAAGAATTACTGTGCGTTCGACAGATCTAAAATTGTGTTTATAAGCTCCGCATGGCTCCAAACTAATGGAGATACTCCTGTGGCGGTGCCTTTTTCTGGATTTACTTGTTCTGCTAAAGTGCCGCTTGATGATGCATGCTGAGTAGACCAGTCAAGTAGGCTTTGGGCTTTTTCTGAGTCGCCAGCTCGCACATAGAGCTGGGCAAGCCAAAGCGTCGTCACAAACCAGGGGTTGCCTTTGTAGGCGGGGTTTGAGGCAAAGTAGTTGTCATATTCGTACCGAGGGACGCCGCCGACTGGCGCAGAATTAAGAAGCTCGGTTTCGATAGATGCAAAGCTTGCAACCAGTTGTTCCTTCGGTACGGGATAACTAAACATGTAGACTCCGTAAGTCGAAGAGACATCGAGTGTGTCATCTGCTGTCATTGTTTGTTCGTCGCTGAGTAAATATCCCTTACGAAAATTGTTACGGACAGTATTATAGAACGCCGCTGATTTACTGCCGATAAGCTCTGCGGCTACGGTCCATTTTTCGGCGTCGTCATGTTCGTTAAACATGCCAGCAAAGCGAGCCGCCACTTTGAGCGCACCATACGTGACTGCCGCCGTGTATGTATGGGTCATGAATTTTTCTTCCCATAAGTCATACGATGCGTGGGGCAGGCCAGTTTCTTTGTCTATGAATTCACTCATGAAGTTAGCAGCTGGACGAATAAACGAATCATACATGTCGTGGACAAATTCCTCATCAGAACAATAGTCAAAGAACTCGCCGATCATGAACAGCACAATCGCCGTCTCATCTTCTTGAATAGCAAGCTCTTTATGCCGCCCATGCTGCAACGGGTGCCAAGTGCTGCCGATTGCTTTATCAGGCTGATACTTGTGCATCATGTAGCCATCTGGGTGCATGATTTCACTACAAAATGTAAAGAAGCGCTTGGCATCGGCCGAATAACCCAGACGAATTAACGGCCACAGCACAAAGGCGCCATCGCGCGGCCACACATAAGAATAATAATCTCGGCCATAGTTATAAATCGAAGAATCACAGCTGGCTATAATACCGCCCCGTTTATCTATATGTGCTTTGATTATAAGCAACGACTTGGTGAGCCAGGCTTGATTTTCATCGCTGACACTCATTCGTTTGTCGGCCGATTTAAGTAGCCACTGCTGCCAATGTGCGCGGGTGCGGCTTATTCTTTCATCGAGTCCTGTTTCTTTTAAGCCAACGTGAATTTTTTCGGCGGCATGCTGCGAGTCGGCAGCCACTATCCAGTATTCAACCTTCATTTCCCCATGAGCAATAATATCTTTTTGAAAACGAATAACCGAGTCGACACCACCGTGTTCAACCAAGCTTCCTGACAGCTCACCGTCTTCGGCATCGCGAAAAGTGCCTTCCTTGCCCTCTACTCCATAATTTCCAACCGCAAATTGGTCAAAAGTGTTACCCTCGTCAGTCATTCCACCAATCAAAAGTACACATCTGCCCTTATAGTCCAAGATGTAGTTTTCTTCTGGTTCAAACAGTGCCGTATCCGCACGGCCAGCATCAGAAATCTGAAAAACCTGATGCATAAACAGCCGCACATCACGGTCGTGGTCGGCCATGTTCTTTACATAAATCTGTCGGCAAAAAACATTGGTCCGCGAGTCAACAAAATCTTTAAAGTATAGGTCAATTTCGACCTTGGCATTATGCATACTGATGGTGCTAATAAGCGCATCGGGTTCAAAATCAACAGACACTTCCCAGCCTTCGCTATCAATCCATGAGAATGAGCCGTCGACCCAGACACCTACTGAGTGATGCAGGCTCCGCGCCGTTGTGAGGTTCTCGAGGCCTACATACGGATAATAAAAATCGTTCACGAGACCATATTCATTGAGACCTACTGTCAACGCATTATTACCAAGAATTACGGGTCTACCCATCAGACTTCCATTCCTTTCTCTATTAATCGAAGGCGTATGTCCTGAAATGCATTCATAAAGTTCATATACGCTATATATGGTGTATTGTAAGGGCTAAAATAGGCATGCACGTCCCCGTCACTCCACCACTTGGTACACATATAATAAAAATGGTCGCTGGTTTGGAGCTTGCGCCAATCTGCAAGCAAGCTAGTATCGTCAGACTGCAAGATTGCCTTTTCAAGCCCGTATAGCGCAGTAATTGCGCCATGCTGCATTCTGTTACCAAGCCAGGCAGTCAAATCACGCTCAGTATCTGCCCAGGTTATGGTGTATGGCACGTCGATGGTGTCAACCGCTTCGAACGTTTCGGCAGCTTCAGTAATTGTCATGAAGGTATGTTCCTTATCTTTGAGCCATTCCGCAGGCAGGTTTTCGATAAAATCAAATATCCCGGTATCTTCCCATTGGTGTTCACCAAATGTTTCATAGTCCATAAACAGATTGAGCAACGGCTGATCCCAGGCGGCATTTGCCCATTTCACAAATTTATGTGTATCAAGTGGATATTCTTCCCAGGCTTGATTGCCAAAACGAAACGCCAAGTCGTCGCTCAGTTTATAATTTTTCATAAGCAGCTTAATGTTTTTTGTATGAGACGGCATATAGACAAAGTTAGGTGAACGCCAGTCAAGAATAGGGTCCCAGCCCTCACAGATTATGGCTTTATATCCCGCTTGGTCCGCCCAGTACGCAAGGTCATTGTTATAACTAAGCTCAGTGTTACGAAAAGCGGTTGGTGTGAGACCAAAGACGTCTTGGATTTTCTGACGGTGCAAGTCTACTTGGGCTTCAAATTCCTGTCTTGAATAGAAAAATGCTAGGCTGTGGTGATAAGTCTCGGCCACTATTTCAACTCTGCCGCTTGCTACGACACGCTTAAAACTTTCGAGGACTTCGGGAGCGTAGCGCTCAAATTGTTCGATTATTGTGCCAGTTATTGACAGAGAAACTTTAAACTCAGGATGGGCGTCCAGCATTTTTAATAGACGCTCATTCATCGGATAATAAGATTTTTCGGCCACTTTCCTGACAATATCTGCGTTGTTTGTCTCATCACCATCAGCTGCGTCAAAATAGTTATGATCCTGCCCAGCGTCAAATATTCCGTAATGACGGATACGGAATGGCTGGTGGACGTGCAGATAGAGTACTATTGCTCGCTTATGGGCGTGGTCACTCATGCAGACATCTCCTGGTGCTGCTGCGAGTAGATATTCATCATTTTCGTAGCTTCGTGACTCCACGACATCCGTGATACTTCTGCTAAGCCATCTTCCGCCAACTGATCTTGCAGGTCTTGATTGTTTAGGACGCTACATATCTGATTTGCCATTTCATCAATGTCCCAATAGTCCACAGTTAGTGCACTGCGCATAACTTCAGCAACACCTGACTGCTTGCTCACGAGGGCCGCAACACCAAAAGCTGCTGATTCTAAGGCCGTGAGACCGAAAGGCTCGCTGATAGAAGGCATTACAAACAAATCTGACTGGGCAAACATATCGCGCCAATTTTTGCCTCTCTGAAAGCCTGTAAACAGAACATTAGAGCCAATGCCAAGATCTGCTGCCATTTCGAGCAGCTCCAGCTCTTGTTCGCCGTTACCCATAAATACCATGAAAGTCTTTGGGCGCTTTTCTATAACTATTTTCATGGCGTTCATAAGGTTATATAGCCCTTTTTGCACCGTAAGCCGTCCGACATTCATAACCACTTTATAACCATGTGCCCGCATTTTTTCTAGCAGTGGGTAGGCGTTATTGCCGATGACGCTGTCATAAATGTCAGTGTCTATACTGTTATGTACAACTTCAATCTTATCAGCCGGTATACCATA
>JAYTSU010000011.1:0-7627 GCA_043745485.1 Candidatus Saccharimonadota bacterium | reverse complement strand
CCCTCAAGGAAACAAATGTAAAGATAAAAATCCACACAATATCTAAGAAGTGCCAAAACAAACTAAGCAGAGTTAACTTGCCGACTAAATGATCATGTAGACCCCTCTTTTTTATAAGTATTAAAGTTATACCCATCCACAATAATCCAGAAAGGATGTGTAAACCGTGCGTTCCAACGAGTACAAAAAACGAAGAAAAGAACGCGTTGGAGCTGATTGTGTGCCCTTCATGAATAAGCTGGCCGAATTCTCTTAGCTCTAACCCAAGAAATGAAAGGCCCAGAATGAAGGTTGTGCTAAACCAGTTAAAAACTTGCTTTTTATTACCTGCCCTTGCGGCAATCATTCCGACGCCACACGTAAAGCTGCTTGTAAGCAGAATTAGCGTCTCGGCTAATACTAAGGGCAAACTAAACAGTTCTCTACCTGTTGGCCCTCCTAGTGTGTTGTCGTGTAAGACAGCGTAGACAGAAAAAAGTACTGCAAACATTAGAAGATCAGTCATAAGGTAGACCCAGAAGCCAAACTCTACTCTATCTTTGGCAGCTTCTTCGTGGCTAAGTTCGTGCGTTACCATGTTCGCCATTTTTTACCCTTAACGATATTTTTTCCCCAGCTCAGTACTATTTTTACAAATTCAATTATGCCCATGTCTTGGTCGCTACCTTGATCTTGACCTTCTCGGGACGCTGCATGTTTTTTGATGTGCTCTTTTTCTAGGGTCTCAACCTCAGAAGCGGAGATGGTGTACTCAGTGTGCTCATCGAAAGTTCGTATTATCATAGAGGCGATAATGCCGATAATACTAAAAAGCACGAGCCAAACTATGTGCCAAACAAAGCCAAATCCAACCAAAAAAGCAAAACCAGATATATATATGCCATACGCGGTGTTTTTTGGCATATGGATATCTTCATAGGTTGGCTTTTGTATACCCTGCTCTTTTAAGCTCAGGAATGCGTCACGACCAGTAACTTTAGGTATAACAGTGAAGTTATATGAAGGAGGTGTTGAAGCCGTTGACCATTCGAGCGTTCGACCGTCCCACGGATCGCCTGTTGTGTCGGTGAGCCGTCTTTTTTGCATGACACTAGCTATGATTTGGATGATTTGGAAGGCAACGCCAGCCATTATAACAACCCCGCCAATGAAGGCCATTATGAAGAATGGTTGGTAACCCGTTGATGACTCATAATGATCTAGCCTTCTGGTAGCACCCATGAGGCCTAATACATACAGTGGCGTAAACGCCATCAAAAAGCCAACAACCCAGCACCAAAATGCATATTTACCGATACGCTCATTAAGTCTGAATCCGGCAATTTTTGGGAACCAATATGAAAGGCCGGCAAATATTCCAAACAACACTCCACCAACGACCATAGTGTGAAAATGAGCTACCAGAAACAAGCTATTGTGCAGTTGGAAATCAATAGGTGGAACTGCCATGAGCACTCCAGCCATGCCGCCGACCGCAAACAATGCTACGAATCCTAAGAACCAGAGCATCGGCGTGTCAAAACGTATTCGGCCTCCACGCAACGTCGCTATCCATGTAAAGAATAGAACTGAAGTCGGAACTGCAATTATTATAGTCATCAACCCAAAGAAAGCGCTCACATCGGCGCTTGAGCCCATAGTGAAAAAATGATGAAGCCAAACGGATAATGCAAATACAGAGACACCAATCATACCGGCAACATTAGTAGCATAACTGGCTGAGGCCTTACGGCTGAAGGTGCTGACAATTTCCGAAAAAACACCAAATGATGGCAACATCAAAATATAGACTTCAGGATGACCCCACATCCATATGAGGTTGGTATACATCATGGCATTACCGCCAAATGTAGTTGTAAAGAAGTGAGCGCCTAAATAACGGTCGAAGAACATCAGAAATAGTGTAGCGGTGAGCAGTGGAAAGACCGTTACGGCCATGACCATGCTACACAGCGATCCCCATGTAAATAACGGCATGTCGCGCAGTCTCATCCCCGGAGCACGCATTTTAAGAATAGTCATAATGAAATTGATGGCTCCAAGCGTTGTGCCGACACCTGAAATTTGTAAACTCCAAATCCAGTAATCTACACCAACGCCCGGACTAAACTGAGTACCCGAAAGTGGGGCCACTGCCAACCAGCCGGTTGCCGCGTACTCTCCGCCAAGCAAAAAGAACATATTGACCATAAGCGCACCCGCAACAAAGAGCCAAAAGCCAAGCGTGTTCAAGAACGGCGAAGCAAGGTCTCGTGCCCCAATTTGGAGAGGCACTATGTAGTTAATAAGCCCAAAAATAAACGCCATAGCTACAAAGAAGACCATAATGTTGCCGTGAGCAGTAAAAATCTGCTGGAAATGGTTGGCGCTTAAATATCCATGCGATGACCCTGATGACAGTGCCTGCTGTAGCCAGATCATAAGAACCTCTAAGCCACCTCGTAGAAGCATAAATCCACCAACAATAAAGTACATGATGCCGATTCTTTTAGGGTCCACACTGGTGAGCCATTCATTCCATAACCATTTCCATCGTTTCATACGGGTTATGACTATGACTGCAAGAACTGCCAGACCAACAAATGCCAAGCTTCCGCCTATCGTAAACCATTCATGTGGTAAGGCATGCATATTTAATCTACCTATCAAGAATTCCTTCATGAACCCTCCGTATGATGAGTGTGCGAACCCATATATTTCGAAAGCATAGTATCATACAATGTTGGCTCTACTTTTGAGTAAAAGAGGGCTGGATTGTTCTGAGTTGGCACAAGAAGTTTTTTGTAACTTGTCGCATCAAGAGTGCCGGTTGAGGTCCTGGTGTCTTCTACCCATTTGTTAAAATCTTCGGTTGAGCTTGCACGGGTTACAAAGCGCATACCAGAAAATCCATCGCCATTAATCTCTGCAGTGCTTCCCGTAAATTCTCCAGGAGAATCGGCCATAAGATTCAGTCTGTTGACATGACCGGTCATGGCATACAGTTGCCCGCCGAGGTGTGGGATCCAGAATGAACTCATTGGTATCTCGTCGGCTGTTAAATCAAACTGGACCGGAGTTCCAACAGGCAGTTGTACAAAATTTACGGCTGCAATCCCCTGATCAGGATATATAAATAGCCATTTCCAACGCAGTGCAATCACCTGGACTCGTAACGGTTTTTGACCCGATAAAATTGCTTTTTGAGGGGCAAGTCTATGAGCAGCTGGCCACATAACAACAGCTATTAGGAGCATTGTAACGGTAGGAAGTGCCCAAATAGTAAAGACTAAAGACTTACTTCCGCGTGGGTTTGGGCTGTAGACTGCTTTCTGGTTGGATTCACGATATTTCCAGACGGTAAAATAGAAAACTGTAAGTGTCGGTATAGCAATTTCGAGTAATATGACTACGGAAATTTTCAAAAGTCTTAATTCTTCTCCGGCTATATATCCCTTTGGATTTAAAAGCGCAATATCACGTCCTTGTAGCAATATGATGATATTAAGTACAAGGATGATAATCCCAATAGGTATCAGCCAAATATGAGAATATTTATTATGCTTAGGTTTTGACATCAGGATTTATTCATTACTGTTTTAGTTTAACCATAACTATAATAACTATATCATGCCGACCTCAGTACGGTGCAATACGCACACGTGAAAAACGTAGTATAAGTTGCTGAGTGTTGTTATTGCGGGATCTTAGCAGACACAAGGGTGGTTTTTATGATTGATGTCCAGGTGCTATATTGTTTGCCCGATGGGTGCAAGCCATCTGGTGCAATGAGACTTGCATCTTGTGTAACTAACTGGCTGACGCCAAATACATCTGCAACGGGCAAATTAGTGTTTGCGGCTGTATTTATTATGACTGTATTAAAACTCTGTATGGATGCTGTGGCCAACCCGGGGTCACCATAGGTTGCGCCAGTGGGTGTTTTGGCATAATCAGGAATAGTGACGAGCAGTATATTTTTTGGCTCAGCCATGAGCTGTTTAAGCTGGCCAATAATATAGACTAAATTATGTTGAAACTTTTGCAGTTCAACACCTTGTACATAGTCATTAACTCCAATTTGCACGGTTACAAAATCAGGTTTGAGCTTAGCAACAAGCGGTAGCTCTTTGTGTATTAAATCGCTCGTTGTGTATCCAGTAGCAGAAGGATTATCGACTATTGTAAGATTCTTGCCCGATGGTTTATAAACACCTGCGAGCTGATTTGGCCATCTTTCCTCTGCGCTTACTGACTCTCCTATGGTATATGAGTCACCCAAGGGCAGGTACCGGAATGTCGTGCGACTAGAAGGCTTAGTTTTTGTGGTTTCTGCACGGTAATGACGTGTTACAAGCGTAAAAATAAGTAGTGAAGTAAGTAGGATGGAACAACATATGGCCGCAAGGAAAAGTTTTTTACGAGTGTACATATACTAAAGTGTATCACTAGTAATTCATTTAGTAATGAATAGATACTACTGCGTATATTGCCGTGGTAGATAAAACCCATACGCTGGATTGACGGCGCAGGCATCAACCGATTGGCATACGCCCCCATCGTGCTTAGCATAACTTAAAAACGCAGCAGTTTTGTCCTCGAGTTCTTTACCAGATACATTTTCAGGCAGTGCATGAACAGGATAGCCAATGAAATGCTTGATAGGTATAACCACACTGTTATTAAACTGACTTGTTTCATATTGGGCATACGCTTTTTCGACAAATCTCGATACACTCATGTGGTCGCTGTGATCAGGATACTGGGTGTTTATGAGTGTTGCCATCGTCCGTATCTCTGTTGGTTGGTAGGTATGCATAAGTTTAGTTAATGCCAATGTTAAACCATCGTTGCTGTAGCTAGAGTTTCCGTATATAGAATGTATACTCGAGATATTATTTTGAAATAGTTTTTGGAGGCTTTCGTGCCGTGAATTGCCAAAGCCTTGTCCACCTAAGTTACCATCAGGTAGCCTCATAAATAGCAATGAAATCTTATTGTCACCTTTTGGATTTGCAATGGTGATGTACTGGTTTTCATCAAGTTTAATAATGCGCTGAATCCATATAGCATCGCTACCTATCATTTTCGAATAAGCTGCTTCTGAGCCTTGTTCGCGCCCAAGCCAATAAAACTGGTTGTATCCTGCGTCGCCTGCTGTTATATATACTGTCCGTACGCATTTTCCCGCTGCTATATCATCTTGAACTGCTGGGTTCATGAATAGTAAATCATCATCTTGGTGAGCCACTATGTTTAACGATGAAGGCACGCTACATATATTACCTGGTATGTCTTCTATTGGTATCGCCTCCACGGTTGGGGATACTGGGGATGTGGCTGAGTTTGTTGGTGCGCTTTTATGGGCACCATGATCGTAGAATAAGAGCAGTTCTTTTGGATGGTCTATGCTTCCCTGTATGACGACGCTTGCATTTGGCCTGCCATATGTTGAGTATACCGTTTGCGCAGCGCAGGCAGGATAATCTGTCTGGCTTTTGTCGAGCGACAATATGTAGGCAAAGCTATTATTTTGTAAGTTTGGTTGCCACTCGGAACTACTGAGTACGCCCCGGGGCATAACGCAGCTGATAAGTGGCATAACCGTAGCCTTAGTTTTAGATAGCTGCTTAATAGGTATGACACGCCAATAATCACCCACTAAAACGTTTACTTTATGGCTTGCTATCGCCTGTGCAATTGAAGCGTTCCTGCTGTCGAACGCGAATGATGCATCGCGTTCTGCGTGATAGTTATTAAGTACCATAGGGATGCTCAGTAGCATGCCGCCTACGAATATACATCCAATAAAGACGAGTCGTTTTGCTTCCCATTGCCGCGTCCGTACGTATGTTGTAATTGAAATAAACAAAGAAAACAACCCAATGGCTAAATAACGTGCATCAACGGGATAATAGTGGTCAGTTGCAACAAATGCGGCGTACGCAGCCAGTGTTGTCCATAGCAGTACAAGAGCAAAACTCTGGCTATTTGAAATCTTTATTTTCTTAGCTTTGGGCTTTGCCGAACTGAGACTGATAACAAGCAGATGATAACTGGCAGCGAGCCCGCCAATAAGTAAAAGACCATTCATAATAATTATAGGTCCGCCTAAGTTCACAAGGTGACGCATTGACTGTGCCGGAGCCTGGCGGAGGTTTATGGTGTTGAACGCAGGGTTTGCTCCAAAGTTACTAAAAAGCCCTAACACCGCGCCAATAAGCCCGTGTATAAGCTGGATAGGACTACTGATAAGTCCATACGGTCCGTTCCCTTGACCTACAATAACAACACTATGTGTAGCGTTTAAGATAAGTAATAGTATGTAAGAGCCTAAAGCACCAACTATTCCCGTAATGAACCAGCGTGCTGATAAGTTTGCAAAAGCCCACTGCTGACGCAAGGTATACACTACAATGGCTAATAAGGAGCCCGCAAGACTTAGCGTTAAGAAAAGTTTATCACTTGCAATCAGGATTATCATGCCCGCGCATGCTGCAGCCCAAGTACTCGTTCTTAGCCGTCTTGCACGGACTATACCCCATACGCATGCTATGTATAGAATATATTCGATGTTACGCGTGGCAATCATTGCCATGTTTACGGGCAACAACCCTCCTGGATAGGGCTGTGCAGGGATGACCAGCAAGACAGATGCAAGTGCAAGAAAAAGAGTGCCTTTTACGAGCAATCTACGGTCAATTCTATGAATAATATATGCCAAGCTTGCAACTGTAATAAGACTGAGAGCTACGGTCGCAATTTCAAACGATTTGGTTGTTTCGCCGTACAGCTTTGTAATAAAGAACATTGGCCATTTCAGTAAAAACGTATGTTGTCCTGGCAGCATAGCTCCACGCATGGTTGATCTCGTATCAAATAAATAAGGATTTACAAGCTGGTCGGCATTGCCGGAGTGAACTCGCGCACTTAAAAGTGACCAAAAAACAGTACTTGCTATTAAAATAACAAATGCTGAGATGACGTAAGACCGTCGAAACCACTTTTTCTGTACAAGATTATCTATCTTGGCAGGCATTTTTAACGGAGTACGTTCTTTAATTACATATTTATTTTTATTTTTCATACGATATCATCCTATAGTATCTCGGATATCCTTATAATTCACAACAGTAATTCTCATTTTTAATCTATTAATTTAGTGATATTGGACGTAAATATTTTGGTACGGTACAGATAAAAGTTCCATAAAGTAGTAATACCTAAGGCAATCGTTCGAGCAACAACGGCCGGGATGTGGCCATGCAGGAGCTGTGTCATTCCAATCGTAAAGCCAAAATTAAAAAGCACAAGACACATCACGGCAACTATCTGCGGTAGCAGGACCGTGCGTTGCATGCGACTATCTCGAAATGTCACAAGCTTTTGTAAAATAAACGAAACTACTAAGCCTATCCAAAAGCTCAGTGCCACTGCCCACGTATCGCCTGTCCCAAGCTGTTGGGCACTCACTATAACTCCTAACTCAATTATATACACGCTGAGTCCAATAATTATGTAGCGACTAGTTGTTTGTTTGAGAAGCTGTTTAAACTTTGGCATCTTTTTTGACACCCGTAGACGCAGCGTGATTGATAACGAACAACGGCCTATTCTTACTCTGCGAATGAATATGAGAGATATAGAG
>JAYTSU010000010.1:0-8654 GCA_043745485.1 Candidatus Saccharimonadota bacterium | reverse complement strand
GTCAACATTGCTCAGGTTTGTAGGTGTTGTGCCTACTGCCAATTTAACTAAGCTTGTCGTGGTACCTGAGTTTTTAAGCCATATGGCGTTACCCGCAGCTGGAACTGCTGGCCCGCCAGGCACAACCCCCGGGAAATCAAAGCCAGTGTGGGAACTGGTGTATGTTATGCCATCTATACTAATTTTAAGATCGGCCGTAGCACTTTCTATGGTATTGCCACTTAATACCGCCTGCTGACTTTGCAAAGCCGCAAATGTTACGCCGCTTACAAGCAGCATCACTATTCCCATAACTGTTACGGCACGTAAAACTGGCTTAAAATTAGACTGTGTATGCATACTGTACTCCACTTATTTATGCGTATAATTGCATCAGTATAAATATAAGTCAACAGTTTTTATTAACTGTCTATTTTATTATAAACGTTAGCTTTTTGCTTTTACTTCCGTAAAATACTCTGAACTACCAGCTTGCATGTCTATTTCTAGCGCCTCCCCTCCTCATAAAGTTCGTGAACTAAAAAAACCTACATCACGTACCGCAATACGATGCAGCAAAGCTTCTGGGGAGACCATCTTTACAGGTCGTTTATAGCTACCCGGGTTTGTTCGGTTGTATCCCTGTCACGTACCGTAACGGTATCTACGTTTTCTCCTTCAAGCGTATCAAAGTCAATTGTAATATGTTTTGGTACACCAATTTCATCACTGCGGCGGTAGCGCTTGCCAATGTTACCATTATCGTCCCAGATTACTGCTCCGTGTTTCTTACGAAGCATGTCGTATATTTCTCTTGCCTTTGTAACAAGCTCTGGTTTATTTTTTAGCAAAGGTGACACTGCGAATTTTACCGGTGCTAAATTAGTAGGGAGTTTCAAATAAACTCGCTTTTCATCATTCACCTCATCCACTGTGTAGGCATTAGCTAAAACAGCCAACACCATCCGATCAACGCCAAAGGTAGGTTCAATCACATGCGGGATAAATGCTGCACCACCCTGTTTTGGTGTGTATTTAAGATTCTTTCCAGAATGTTTTTCGTGATTGCTTAGGTCAAAATCTGTACGATAAGCAAGACCACCAATTTCTTTCTTTCCGAAAGGATAATCATATTCAAAATCCATGGTACGTCTGCTGTAATGCGCACGGTCTTCTTTTGCAACTTCCAGTTCATGTATCTTTTCCTTTGGCAGTCCAATTGCTTCAAAAAAAGCATGCATATCATGTGCCAAGTTTTCGAAAAGCTTTTCCCAATCTTTTGGATCAATAAAATATTCTAGCTCAGCTATTTCAAACTCACGAGTTCTAAAAATAAAGTCGCGCGGACTAATTTCATTACGAAAATTTCGTCCAATCTGAGCAATGCCAAATGGCAAATCTGGATAAAAACTGTCAACGACATTTTTAAAGTTCACAAACATACCTTGGGCAGTCTCGCCACGCATATAGACGACGCTCTTATCGTCTTCGACAGATCCCGTGGAAGTCTTGAAGAGTAAGTTAAATTTGGATGCGCCACCAAATTCATTGCCATCGACACTCTTTATTTTCTTTTCTTTGAGTACCACGACCATTTCTTCAATTGACATCCCCGTTACATCAACACCCGCATCTTCCAGCAAATGATCAAGTCGGTAACGTTTTTTTGTCTTAATATCTTCTACGAGTGGATCATTGAATGTATCCACATGGCCACTTGCTACCCATACATTTGGATTCATTAGTATAGTCGTATCAATACCGAACATGTCATCACGACTATCAACAAATGTCTGCCACCACAGATTTGTGATATTCCGTTTTAAAGATATACCCAGCGGGCCGTAGTCATACGTACCAGCTAGTCCACCATAAATCTCACTGCCTTGATAAATAAATCCCCGGCGCTTTGCCAAAGATGCAAGTTCTTCTAATGTTACATCGCTCATGATTACCTCATAGTATACGGGGTTAAGCGCAGAAGATAAACTACTCGGCTCGTTTTGGTGTGAAAGCGCTCATAAGTGATTCGCTACTTGTCCCACTTGTCACTACCGCACCAATAAGAGCGCCTAGAGCAACTACCATCAGTTCAACTTGCAGTGGCGTCATCTCCCAAGAATCAACCGGCTTACACTCTCGTACCGTTACGGTCTCTTTGAGAAATGTAGATGCCGGTTATATTATATGGCACGACTTCTTTGGGCTGAGCTCGCTAGGCGTGTGGGTCATGTTATAACCTGCTCCAAAGCCTAGCCCACTCCCCGCGAGAATCCCTACCGCGCTTTTATAAATACGACGCATATCTAAGGCTAAATTATCATAATTAATCAGGTCATACAAACCTAGAACGGAATAACATATTGTCGCGCCATCGACCGCACAATAACTATCACGTCCACTAAATATTCTTTTAGCCCTGCAACTTTTGTCAGCATTTCTGGAGGATTATGGCTCAGGAGGCGTAGTAGCTTTATATGGTTCTGTGTAAACTGTCCGCTGCTCAAGTTAAAAAATGCCATATCATCAATACTAAACTGAAACGTACCCTCATTTTTAAGATCCATGCCCTTAACGTCGTGAGTAAAATTCGGTAAGTGGCCTAAAAGTCGCATGAGATTGAGTAGATAAGACGCTTCTGCAAGGTCTTTCGGTGCATTCAAATTGTTGAGAACGCTCAAGCTGCTCACCAGCAGATCATAAAACTCAGGGCCACCTTCGTCCTCTAAAACCCGACTTAATATCTTGAGCATGTCATACCCTAACATCGTCCGGTTGATATCTTTAACGATATGACCGTAATGTGTATCAAGCCGCGTGGACACAAGTGTATGCAGCTCACTTCTCCCTTTTATATAAGTAATGTCACTGACGCTAAAAAGCTCAATTCCGCCCGCAAGTTTGCTCTTGGCTTTTCGCACACCCTTAGCTATGGCACGTACTTTTCCCAACTCTGGCGTCAAAAAGGTAATGATACGATCGGCTTCGCCATAATCTGTCCGAGTCAAAATGACTGCCTTGCTACTGAGTTGGTTCATGCCAATTTCTTTTGCGCTACTCCCAGTGCCCTTCGTACGCTACGACTAAGCTGTGCCAATGACGTCTCTGGTTTATACAAATATGCATCGACTCCAAGCTCAAGAAGTGTTTCTTCGGATACACCTGCACTGGAACGTGTTATACCACTTAAAATAATAACGGGAACATTCAGCCAGTCAACGTACGACCTAAATTCATACATAAACTCCACACCGCTATGCCCTGCCAATAACAGCTCAACTATAACCAAATCAGGTTGCAGCTGGTCGGCTGCAGCTACCCCGTACTGGGCATTTTCGCACCAAATAACTTCGTATTCTTCCCCTTCTAAAAACCGCGTGTATTGTGCGGCCAACATACGGTTTGGTTCAAGCAGTAGGATTTTCATGTTTTAAATAAGACTTAGTTGTTTGCTTGATTGCAGTGTTGCTGCCAAACCATACAGCCCTTGGAACCGAGTAGCACGGACAGAACTGTTCAAAAGTTCCATGAGCGCATCAGCTACAAAAACTCCCGCACCACTGCCAGCACTAAAGTCACCAAGCGGCTGACGGGCAACGCCTTTTAAAACCTTGGCCTGTTTAAGCAAGTTGCTATTGAGAGTGCTTACTTCGCTGTACACGCCTGTTGTCATACCCTTTATTGTACGCCGCGCGCCCAGAGTAATTTTGGTTTTAAACTCAGGACGACTTGCTGCATCAATAAAACTGTAACCAAGAGATTCTAAAGCGCTTAGCACAACCTCTCTTCGCGCCATAACTGGACCAAACTTACCGTTCAATCGTAACTCAACATCACAGTCATGCGCTTTAGCATAGGCCTCCAAAGAATGGGCCGCATCATACATAACCGAACTTAATGAAACCGGCTCTAAAGCCATCAGAGGTTCAGCCTGCAACCGTACGCTTAACAAATAACTATCAATTAGTTTGAGGGCTGAGCTGCTCGTGAGCGCAATGGTTTGGAGTAGACGCTCCAGTTCTTCCTTGTTTGGCTGAGCTTTCAAAAGTTCAGCGGCGTGTTTAACAGTTACGAATGGAAGCTTTACTTGTTCTGCTAATGTCGTAAATAATAACCCGTTTGACTGCGCGTTGTTAACGCTCATAGAAGTTTACCCTCACTCTGAAAAGCAAGTTCTATTGTAGCATATATTGTCGTGTAATTATGGTGCGTAACTGATGCTTGGCAATACGGTATTTACAAAATCATTCTTAAAATTAGGGTCTTCGGTCCAGAAAACTATTGTCTTGTCACGCAGTGGTAACAGCACCATCGTTCCAGTTGACGTCTTGGTATTAATTGCCCCATTCACTATAGAACCTAAAACATTCGGTACTTTTGCCGCATTGTAGGCAGATATTGTAGCCGTACCTGCCTTGACCTGAGTGCTGTATGTAGCCAGAGTTGCAAGATAGGTTGCATTTAATACCTGTACACGTAGTGCGAACTTTGCAGTAGACGAGAGATCTGGAATAAATTCGGGATTAAAGTATAAGTTGATCGGAGACGTAGTCGAAGGGTTTACTACATATTGATTCCACGTCTTGGGAAAGTTAAATCTAAGATCACCATACGTTACAGGCCCGGTATAGGTTTTTAATGGTGACTTCTCGGCTTCTACAAATTCGGCATCTTTTTTAGAAGACTCAGCCGCTGTAGCCCTTTCTGCTGCTACAACGGATTTTTTATCACTATTATTCTTATAATCTTGGCGGCCAGCAAATGCCCAAGTACCAAAGCCTGCAGCCCCTAAAAACAGCACAATCATAATAATAAGTGGCAGCAAGAGCGAACCCGATTGATTAAGCTTACGCATATTGGTTCCATAGTAACATAACGGACATAATCAGGAGAAGTCTTTACAGACCTAAGCGCTAAACATCTTTTACCCGAACGTAATCTCCATGCCAATCCCTTGAAGGTTTTAGTACAGATAATTTATCCACTGGAGACAGTTGTACGTTCCTAAATCACTGTACTAAAACCTCCCACAACACTCACTTAAGGCTTCTTGGGTCTAAAAACTGTTTACTCTGAAGATGGTGTGCGTGGGAGTTTCGCCCCAGTGATTTAATAGCGTCAAATTGCAGCCCAGCGGCTAAATCACTGGGGCGAAACTCCTAGGAAAAAAGTCCTGAGAAAGTAGCTCAGCTATTTATATACATACAGCATTAAGCCGCTTTTTTTAGCTATAGGCACACGGCCTGGGATCTTGAATGCATAGCTCACAAGCTTGACCGGTTTGTGTAAATCTTGCATAATTTTTTGATCCAGCTTTTGCATATATTTATCGAGTAAAAATACATAAATCCCGTCACACTCTGGTAGCTTTACCTGCCAGTAATTACGACATTTAAACGTCACAAGTTTTCTGTAACGCCAGCAACTTATTTGACTATATAAAACAAGTATTGGATTTAGCTCATAGCCAATCCCCTGTATACCTTTCTGTGCAGCCTGCTTTAACACCCTGCCGTCTCCACTTCCCAGCTCCAAAAGCGTTTGGCCAGGTTGCAGATCCAACAAGTCCAAAGCATTCTGGGCCTGAGGTTTGAGAGTTGGCAAATAAGGCGCCCCAAACAAAATCACAAAAGAAAATATCAATACCAAAAAGATTCCAATAATAACAATGATGTTCATCTAAGCAAACTTAGCTTTGACTTTTGTAATCTTATTCTCGGCTTCGTTCAATGTAGCTTCTAGCTCTTTGATAAGTTCCATGCCGCGCTCGTACGTCTTTAAGGCTTCATCCACGCCTATGTCTTCCTGCTGTAAGGATTCAAGTAGCTTATCAAGCTCAGTTTTAAGTTCGCTATATGTCAGTTTTTTAGTTGTCATAGTTTTATTTTACCGCAACCCTAATGTTTCCGTCAGCAAGTAGTACTTCAAGTCCTTGGCCAACCGTGACTTCTGTCGACGAACGAATCACCTTTTTGTCAGAACGGACCACTGCATAACCTCTCTTTAAAATATTCTGCGGGTTCAAAAGTTCTAAAAGCTTTAAACCATAATTAATATCTTCGCGTCTATGAGCTAAAATTCGCTCAAGGGCCGTATTTATTTCGTCCTTTTGCGACACCAATTCTTTTTTGCCCGCTTGCATCGGTGCACTCAAAAGCCGGCCCATCTCACTACGAATAGCCGAAAGCTCACGCAGAAGCTGTAACCGGTCCGGCACTAAAAGCTCAGCCGCATTACTTGGTGTGCTACCCCGCAGATCTGCAGCCAATTCAGCCAGCGAAGTATCTACCTCGTGCCCAATTGCAACCAACGTTGGGATCCGGCTAGCCGCAACCGCCCGCGCAACGGCTTCCGTATTAAATGTTTGCAAATCATCGGCGCTGCCACCGCCACGTATAATCACCACCACCTCGGGTGGTGTCCCTAGTGCGTTAAAATGCTCAATTGCCCGCACAATCTGCCCCGCAGCTGGCTCACCCTGGACCTGCACATCGGCATGCTCAATGCTGAGACCCCTAAACCGTGCCGTAATAATTTTGACAAAATCGGCATAAGCAGCAGATTCGCCCGATGTGATGAGTCCAATCCGCTGGGGTGGATATGGCAGCTCTCGTTTGCGACCCTCTTCAAACAAGCCTTCAAGAGTCAATTTCTTAAATAGCAAATCAAAGGCTTTTTTTATCGTCCCCTCACCGGCTAAAGAGATGTTCTGCACAGTAACACTAAATCCATATAGCGGGTGCAGGCGTGGAGAACCTGTCACACGCAGCGTCATACCCTCTTCCAGTGGCCCTGGTAAGTTATATACCGTTCCAAAAAATTTGACACTCGAATAATCGTCCTTCAGATCAAAATATACCCAACGGTTTTTACTAACCCTATAATTTGCTAGCTCACCTTCAACAATAATACTTGGGTATGCAAATTCTAACGTCTGGTTAACCAGCGCTACAAAATCACTTGGCGTCAGTAGGAGTGGTTCCATCGTGGTGCTCCTTTGTGTCGATTCGGTGCTCAGATACTTCTACTGCCTGCTCCTGATGACCACCAGAGTGCTTCAATGCTCTTTGATATAAATAATAACCAATTGGTAATGAATACAGCATGTTGAGGACGCGGTATACAACCGTTGCCGAGAGCGCCAACGCCTTATCAACGCCGGCACTGGTCATTGTTGCCGTCATTAGACCTTCATAAATACCAACACCTCCCGGCAAAATTGCCACAAGCCCGGCAAAGTTTGCAACAGCATAGGCAATAATCAGTGCGCCTGGGTTCACAAACGAACCAAATGCCAGATATACTGCGTAAATTGTTAAAACATCCGTCACGTTGATGAGCAGTGCCCACAAAAGTGGCCGCTTTAAAGAGCGCCAGTCGCGACTCAGGACCATATAATCACGGTGCAAATCACCCATCGTACGCTCAACACGCTCTATATTTATGGTTTCTTTCTTCCGCCTAAAAATGCCTATAATTTTATTCAGTGCCTTGGGCAGCCAGCCGGTAAAGGCTTTAATACGTCCCTCATCACTGATAATATAGGTCCCGATCACAGTGCCGAACAGTGTCATGAAGGCAATTGTTGAGCTTACTAAAATTGTTAGCGGACTGGTGTGGCGGCGCAGCGCCAAGATTAGCATCCCCAGGAATAACAGTGCCAAAAATGAGATAAACGTCAGCGCAAAACGCACAATCTGTGCCAGTGTGCTCTTGGCAGTACTAATACCCGACTGCTTTAGCCGCAATGACAAATAACTAAATCCGCTCACTCCTCCACTTGGAAAGACATGGTTCACAAAATTTAGCTCCATCGTTATCGATAGCATCGTTCGGATGCTGAGGTCTTCGCCCTGACTCTTAAAATAATCCTTATACAAACGTGCGACAGAATAATAGTTAAGGGTCTGCAACGGAATCATAAGCAGTAATGCCGCGGCATTCAGCTGGCCCAATTTCTTAAAAGCAGCAACAATTGCCGACCGCGAAATGATAACAAGAATTAAAAGCGCACCAATAGTAAAAACATTTACCCAGAACTTTATGTCTTTTTTCATTGGTTTAGCCATATGTTAAGGCTTAGTATACCTCATTCTGAAAGAATATTTACAGCGATACCGTATACTATAAGCATATGCAATCACTTATCATCCTTGGGCGCCAGCCAGCGCTTGGGCTCGCCGAATTAGAGAGCTTGTATGGTGCTCAGAACATCAAGTCGGCAGGTCCGGAAGCCGCTCTGCTTGATATTGAACCGCAACACATCGATTTTAACCGGCTCGGCGGCGCTATTAAGCTTGCTCAGGTCCAAACCGAACTCCCCACAACAGAATGGCGCGAGATTGAGTCCTACTTGGCAAAATCACTACCCAAAATCCTCAAAAGTCTGCCAGAAGGTAAATTTAAACTCGGCCTGAGTGCCTACGGCCTCCGTGCTCACGCACCAGAACTCAACGCCAGTGGCCTGAGGCTTAAAAGGCTCATCAAAGACGTCGGGCGCAGTGTCCGTGTGGTTCCCAACAAAACTACCATCCTCAATAGCGCCCAGGTGCTGCACAATCAGCTTACAAGCCAGCTTGGCCTTGAAATTGTGGCCTACAGAAACGGCTCCAAAACACTTATATGTCAGACTATTGCCGAGCAAGACATCGAAGCTTATGCCCACCGCGACCAAA
>JAYTSU010000009.1:0-8857 GCA_043745485.1 Candidatus Saccharimonadota bacterium | reverse complement strand
ATGGTAGGCTCCTTTCTGTTAGATGTAATGGTCTTAACAGTTTAGGACGCCTACCTTTTTTAGTGCAACTTACGTTGCAAAGGTGGTGAATGAGTACGCATCTCTGGACAAATAAGCACAAGTGTGATATAATTATTACATATGATTCAACCAAATTCTCCAAAAGACATTCCTCTGCCCGGGCCCGCCGCCGATGGCTTCCCTGTTACTCAACCACCAGCTGCTGGCGAAGTAGTAGAAACCCCGGCTCCGTTTAGTCTTGAGCCAAGAGTATTTTCAACTCAGGTTAAAAAGCGTCGACATACCGCTACATATATGTGCGCTATTACGCCCGAAGGCGATGTCCTAGCACAGCGGGAAATGGGCGAAGATCACTCCGGTGATATTTATGCTTATGTCTCTGAAGCCGCCTACAGAAAGCTGGATGCTCTAAAAGCTGCTGCAGAGGAAGAAGCAGCCAAGGCAAAAGAAGGGCAATTGTTTAGCGATGTTGTTTTTGTGGACCAAAAAGCCGCGGAGATTGCCAAGAAGTCGATATTTGGCATCAGTAGCGGTACAACAGCAGTTGAAGCCTCGGTGCAGCTTACCTTAGATGGCATGACGCCTGTAGAAAAGAGGAAAACGGGTAAGGTCGCTTTTGGAAAGTTTGTTAAACCAGAACTGTACGATGTTTTTGGAGAACATAATTTTAACTCGCTCACTGATGCTGAAAAAAAGTGGGATCCTCACGCGGCTCTAAGCAAAGCACTTTTCGAACCACCTAATCCTGAAAAGGGTGAAAAACCGGACGACAACATGTTAGTAGTTGATGGATATGGCTTGAATGCCTATGAATATGGTCTGCTCATACGTTACCCAAACGCTTTAGCCCGTAAGACGGTCTCCAAGGTTCTAGGGGACAGTGATATTACTGAAGAAAAGCTGGCTGCGAGTGAACGCGGAGTTGTGCATGTGCTTGAAAAAATGACTGCACCAATGCAAACCCATCTGGTTAAGTTACTAGAAGCCCGCCAAGAAATTAAGGATTTGGCAAAAGAAGCTAGTTCGCCAGGTTTTGCCCACCAGGGAGAAGAGTGGATGAAGCAACATGTCAGTACTGTTTGGAAAGAATTTCAAATTATGCTTGACGTCACGCACGTACAGAGGGGATGGAGTGACGAAAAGCGACAAGTTGCTTCAACAGCCCTTTTGTACTATTTAACTCAAGATAGCCAGCAAGTCAGGACGGGACGTTGGCAAAAATTGATCCAATTAGCAGATGGCTATTTAGGCGCCCGCGCTTCTATTTTCCGTAATCGCATTGAACAAAGCGGTGTTAAAATTTCTACTAAGCAAAATGGCCAAGTTGCTAGATAATTTACCGCAGCCTTTTTTTGTCTTAGCTCCAATGGATGATGTGACCGAGACAGTTTTTCGGCAGATTGTACAGGAATGCGCACCGGCGGATCTGTATTTTACTGAGTTTGTGAACGTCGATGGTCTTATGAGCCCCGGCAGACCTAAGCTGCTTAAAAAACTGCGCTTTAACCAAAAAGAAGGGCCACTGATAGCGCAGCTGTGGGGCCTCAACCCTAACAATTTTGAGACAATTGCTCGGCAAATAGCTGACGGGTCGCTGGCAAAAGAATTAGGCCTGCCGGTTGGAGTCAACTTCAGCGGTATTGATATTAATATGGGCTGCCCTGCCAAGAGTGAAGTCAATAACGGTGCTTGCAGCGCACTCATTAAAAATCCTGAGCTCGCTAGCAAGATTATAAAGGCTACCCAAAGGGGTGCTGATGGCAAGATGCCAGTAAGTGTAAAAACGCGGCTTGGATTTAATGAGGTCGACTTTGGTTGGCACGAGTTTTTACTTGGTCATCAGCTTGATATGCTCAGTGTTCACTTCCGTACGCGTAAAGAAATGAGTAAGGTTCCAGCACATTGGGAAGATTCTGCTGAAATCGTAAAACTGCGAGATAGAATATCTCCTCAGACTAAGCTCGTTGGTAACGGTGATGTGGAGAGCCGCCAGCACGGTGAAGAGCTGGCAAAAAAACATGGTTTGGATGGCATCATGATTGGCAGGGGGATTTTTACTGACCCATATGTGTTTGCAAAAGTATCGCCCTGGGAAAAGACTTCTAGAGCAGAACGCATCGCCCTCTTCGTCCGTCACGTCACCCTTTTTACGAGTGCCTGGGAGCAGCATGAGCGACCCTTTCATACGCTTAACAAGTTTTGTAAAGTGTATATAAATGGTTTTGATGGCGCCAAAGAAATGCGCGAGCAGATTATGTCTACTCAGACGCGTGATGACTTACTTAGAATTCTTACAGATTTACAATAAAACAATCCTATACTGAGTTTTTTTAGATCCAAGCGTAACCGTTAGAGAATTCTTACAGCATTTGTTGCAATCAATTAGTAGACTTACATACATAAATAAAAAAAGGACGTTTTATGTCATCAAACAAAAACAGAAATAACTTTAAAGAATTACACGGCCCACAACATACTTCCAGCACCCTAAACAACCAATACGTTTGGTTTAGCATGCATGAATTTAACACCATGTTTTTAATAAAAATGATTTATACCACTGGAGTCGTGATCACGCTTTTGCTTGGATCGCGCTTTTTACTCTTTGCTGCAGGTGCTAGCGCTTCAAATACAATTATCAACGCATTGTATAGGCTCAGTGGCCCGCTCGTGACGCCGTTTGTTGGCATGATTAACTACCAACCACAATACGGCATTTCTCGTTTTGATTTTGAATCACTAATAGCGCTCGCTTTCTATAGCCTAATTGGCTGGATTGTATTGGCTTTAGTTACTACTGATGCTCAGGAGTAAGGACTCGTAGCAGGGTCCATGCTGGGTATATTCCATAATCACAACATCAAATATGCACTAAAGTGTCATAATGCTGAGGTATAACTTTAGGAGGACCCATGCAAAAAATTAAAAGACTTTTAATGGCCGCAACGGCGCTTTTCATGCCGCTGATGATGGTAGCGCCAGCAAGTGCTGTGGCATATTCGAAAATTTATAATAATATCCCGACTCCTATACCAGGTAATGTGGTGAGCCAAGCGTTTGAAGCTACTCAAACTTCGGAATTCGGTGGACAAGTACAATTTGCTGGTTCTGCTAGAACTAATCCTAAAGTTACGGTATTGATGAGTAGCTGGGGCTGTGAAAATGGTAGCTGGAATTTAGGTACGTGCAATACGACTACTGATACTAAATTTACACACGCAATTACACTTAATATATACGATGTTGGAACTAATAATGCTCCAGGATTATTGTTAGCTTCTAAAACACAATCCTTCGCTATACCTTACCGTCCTTCGGTGAATACAGTAGATTGTACGGGAGGCAGATGGTCATATCCATCAGCGCCAACTGTTTGTTTCAATGGTTTAGCTACACCTATAAGTTTTGACTTAACGGGGTTAACTTTACCCGAAAAGGCAATTATAGGAGTTGCTTATAATACGTCACATTACGGTCAAGCCCCTATAGGTGAAAATACAGCTTGCTATATTACTCTAGCGGGCTGTGGGTATGACTCGCTTAATGTAGGTGTGACAAATAGTCTTACGGTAGGATCATATCCTTTGCCCAAAGATGCATATCTAAATTCAAAAACGGGAGAGCAATACTGTCCATCTGATCAGATTACAACAGGTAGCTTTAGATTAGATAAGGGTTGCTGGAGGGGTTATCAACCTGCATTTATGGTTGAAACTTCTGCACCTCTTGTTGGACCCGCTACAAGCAAAGACCAATGTAAGAACGATGGTTGGAAGAAATTCAACAATCCTACTTACAAAAACCAAGGTGACTGCGTAAGCGCTGTTGCAAGCAATGGCAAAGCCAAAGGTAATCCTCAGTACTAAGAAATAAAAATATTAAAAAAAGGCGCTCGTATCTGGGCGCCTTTTAAATTTGCTGTTATAACTATCTGTTCTTCTCTACAATGTCTCTGAGTTCTTCCCAGTCCATCTGGTATTGTGCGGGCATTGCGTCAAATTCTTCTTTTGCTTTCTTGGCCCAATCTGTTTTAGTCATGGTAACTCCTAATGATTAGTAACTACACTATGTGTTATTTATGCAGAATAGGCTGTAATATATCACACCTCAGAGTTTTCTTGTCGTTTGACGATCTTGTGGTGGGGGTACTTGGACTTGAACCAAGGACCAATCAGTTATGCTTACTACTACAGCTTTCGTTGCCTCTTTCGAGTTTGTAGTCTGGACTGTCTCTTTATCCATCAATTATAAATGGATACCTGCCATTCAGTCTCTACACCTTTCCGTTTTTAAAACGGACTTGGCTCGGGATTGCCACACTCTTTTACAAGTAGAGGTTTCCCCGAATTTGACAGGATATACTTACCGGTTGCCCGTGTAAGCAGCCCTATAATTTATTGACATATCTAGTATATAATATGGTTATGATAAAATCGTCTAACTGCAGTGTTTGTGGGAACTTGCTCTCGGGTAAACAAAGAAATTTTTGCTCACTTAAATGCAAGAACTCCGCACATCAGTCATACCCAGCACAAAAAAGCGTGGGCTAAACCGTAAACTCTACTTTGTTAAACAGCATGGTGGACAATGTACAAAATGCGGATATGCAACAAATCTTGCTGCACTTGCATTTCATCACTTGCACGGAAAAGAGTTTCAACTTGATGCTCGTTCACTATCAAACCGCAAACTCGATACCATTCTTAAAGAACTCGCGAAGTGTATATTGCTATGCAATAATTGTCACGCCGAAACACATAACCCTACACTAGACTTAGCCAAATTGTTAATTGAGCCGACTGCTCTAACCAACTGAGCTATACCCCCACATGAGCTCGTAACGGTGAAGTTACGATGCTGTCGGCAAAAATAAGTTTAACCGACAACACTAGTAACTCCACTCAGACGTTTTCTATTAAAATTCTAGCATTCTTATCGGAATAGATAAATATTTATAGAAGTTACACACTAACAGGGGTTAGTATATCAGAATTCATCAATGTCTGCATCGGCGGTGACGACTTCGTGTGTTGCAGCGCCACCAATGTAGGGTATGGTCGTCCTCGTACTCTGCGTACGCTGGCGACGTAACCTACGTCGTTGACGTTCACTGAGCCCTCCCCAAATACCAAATTTCTCATTCGTCTCCAAAGCAAATTCTAAGCATTCTAAACGCACCACGCAGCCCATGCATACTTCCTTAGCCTCTTTAGTACTCGCGCCACGCTCAGGAAAAAACAAATCTGGGTCGACCCCTAGGCAGTTACCTTGTTCTTGCCATCTTACGTAATCGTCTGCCTCTTGGCTATGGTCGATAGACTGATTTTGAGACACATATTCCCGTTCGTTTGCCATTATAAAGAATCCTCAAGTTAGTTAATTACTTGCGACGCTGCTTACCACTAAACGCTTAATTTTAGCCTATCAAATTACACGTCATAGTTAAACCAAAATAGGGTCATCATACGATAAAATACAACAAATTAATCTGTTAATGCATAATTTGTTATACTAAGCGTAGGCATGATAAAAAAAATAAAAAATAACCAACTATTTAAATCACTGAGTGACATCAGATCGCTTGGTATGATTGCGTTTGGAATTATTGCACTGCTTGTTACCTGGAGCAGTGTTAGTGTCGTACAGTCAAACTATGACCTGCAAAAACAAATATCGGCAATGCAACAAAAGAATGACGTCCAAATGCTTGCCAATAACAATCTTAAGCTTAAAAACCAATATTTAAACACTAATGAATATCTGGAGCTCACGGCCCGCCGGCACTTTAATAAAGCTGCTCCCGGCGAGAAGCTGCTGATTATACCGAAAGAAGTGGCGCTTGCGCACAGCGTTGAACTGCCAAAGCCAAAGACAATTGACGACCATATTACTGAGACGGTACAGGCAAGTGGCAACTCCACCCAGCACAATTTTGATGCTTGGATAGATTTCTTATTCCACCGCAGTTAGCCTGCAAGGGAAAATTGATAGTTTTGGACAGCGCGCGTACCAATGGCACGAGTTAAGCTATCTTCTATGCCTTGGATCAATCCACCAAAAATTTGATCATGTTCTTGTTTGATCTCATGTGTGCCTTGCTCGTCTTCAGTGGCTTTTTTGGCGGCAAATATCTGCACTGTTTGCTTGGTAAGTATGACACCCTGTATAAACTCCTTCATCGTCTCGGGTTCAAGCGCCCAGCCTAAACGACTGAATAACTCAATGCATAATATCTCTAGCTTTTCTTCGGCATCCGGCGCCAGCTCGTTTCCACTGGCTCTTAGTTGTATTACCTTGTCCACGGCGATGCTGATTTTTTGCAAGTCCTCCACGGCGGCTTTAGCCTGTTCTGGCTCTGTTGCTTGGAGAAGTTGTATGGCCTGCATGACTTCAATACATACGATTGGGAGGGGAGTTACTTCAACATGCTTGAGTACCGCTACGGTTTCTGTATCTGCTGCGTCTGGAATATTCGGCACATCTAAAAGTGTCGCGAATTGAATGTATTCTGTGCTTGCCTCAGGCAGTTTTTCAGGCTCAAACACCGGCTCTGTGTCTGTTGTTTTAACGGCCTCAACGCTTATTTCGCTCAAGAGTTCTTCTTTATCCGAATCATCTAAAACATCAAAACTGGCAGGCAATTCTTCATCAGATATTACCTCATTTATAATCTCTTGATTAACATCCAGGCTGGTTATATCAGAAGTTTCATGAGTCAAGAAAATTTCTTTGGGTGCGGCCGCTTGTATTTCTATATTAATTGCAGGTATAGCCGTTTCAGTCTCCAAGCTAATAGGGGGTGGAGGTACTGGTTGAAAATATTCCTTCTCAGGAGACGATATTATAGGGGCAACTACTGGCAGTTCTGCAGCTACTGTTGCTTCTTTTTTTTCTGTTTTTACTAACTCTAACAGTACTGGCTTTAATCTAGGCAACATAACACTTTCTATAGTCTGAGCTTGAACAGTATTCTTTGGCTTGTCGTGTGCAGGCTTTGGTCTATCTGGCTGTTTATTAGCCACTAGTTTTGGAACTTTTTCTATAGAAAATTGATGTACATCATTTTCTAGCTGGCTTTTATGCAGAGCGTGTTTAATAGCTGCTGAATCTGCACGTCGCTGATATTCACGTACAGGATTTTCCTTTAAGCGACTTTTATCTGCTGGCTTTTCAGATTTCTGTACTAGTTCTGCAGGCCGTTTGTTTATAGCTGCCAAAACCTCTAATTGTAAAGGTCGCGGCTTATCTAATGGCGTGTTAACTACTTTTTTTTTTCGGGTTCTTGAGCAGCTTTTTGCTCGGTAACTTTTGAAGGAACAACCTTTTCGTTAGCCGCGGCTATACTATTTTTTGGGTCTTGTAACCCATGCTTTTCGTAATCTTTGTATGTCTTTGGGTCGACATTGATATTTATTTTTGGGTCAATCATCTTGAATCCTTCAAAAGCTTTCTTGACACCTTCAACGCCGCCCTCTCTGTGTGCTGTACGGATTACAGCTCCTACTGGACATCCTGGGTCATTAAGCATTTGTGCTACTGTACCCTTCCATTTGCCAAACTCAACTTCTTGCCGTCCCTCGATACTTGTCATACCAAAATCTCTCATCATGTAGGTATCAGGCAATGACCCGAATTCATCGAGGACTAGTTCAGGTATGTATGCTTCTATATCAAGACTTCCAGGCTCAACCACAACAGTATTGCCGGTTGCAACAAATCCGACGCCTTCAATGCCAGAAGGCATATTTGGCGCGGCTGCAACATCTCTATTTATTTCAGTACCCATATTGTAATAGCATAAGGTTTATGAGCTAAAAAGTCTATACTGGCGACTTAGTTATACAGACACTCAATGCTGCCCAGATCGCTGATGTTTAGGGTATTAACGGCTCGCTCACTAAGTCCGCCACAGCTTTTTACCGGTTGTACACTAATGGGACTTTTAGCTTCTGTGCCGTCAGATGAAGCGCTGATGTGCATATTGTCACAACTCATTGAACATGAGACAGCCATTGACGCGTTTTCAGGTGTGGCCATCGCAGATTGTAGCTGGGATGAAGCGTTTGAGCTGTTGTGTGTACTTTTGCTACGGTTGGAGTGATTACTTGCGCCAGAACCATCATCAAAGCTTAGATTTTCCAGATGTTGGGCACTGTATGCAAGTGGGCTTTTTTTGCTAGCTTCATTCGGTGCTTTTGACGTGTGTAAATGCACAAAAGTTGCGAGTCCAATCATGGCAATAACGGCAGCTATAAGAAGGATAATATCAACGAAATAGGCGCCGTTTCTAAATTTGTGCCATAAATTCATATGTATATAATACTACAACTTAAAAATAGCGTCATAACATTAGCCAGGGAAGCCAGGTAATCTTGGTTGTTTATGATGCAGAGAGCCAGTCGGCAGTGCAGGTAAGGGGAGCTGCATTAGAAGAAGCCGATCCAGCCGTTGCCCAAACCATTTATCATGGTACGCTCCGAGCTGCTCGGCAAACAGGTGACGATAACGTGCCTCCCATTGCTAAGATATCAGCAGGTCCCTATGTTGCTTATTCAATTACCATAGATACCATTTCAATGTCTGAGTTTGGTTGGGGAGATAGCTTCACGAATGCTATCGAGCATGAAGATGAATCAGAAACTTACGGCGATCCTTCGTAAGGTCATGAATGTACTAAATGGTTAGATTACTAAAGTGCTACAAATGTAAAAGTTTTAGGTTAGTTTTCGGCCTGTAATGATGTGGTAAATAAATACGATGACGGCTATTACTAGTATGAGATGAATTAAACTACCCCCTATGTGTCCGAGAAGGCCGAGGAGCCATAAAATTGCTA
>JAYTSU010000008.1:0-8990 GCA_043745485.1 Candidatus Saccharimonadota bacterium | reverse complement strand
ACGAAAACTACAACGTCCTCAAAGATGCTATCGAAAAGCTGAGTCTGAGTGACTCGGCATTGATCTATGAACCCGAAAGCTCGCCAGTACTTGGATTTGGCTTCCGTGTTGGATTCTTAGGACTGTTACATATGGACATTGTTAAAGAACGTCTCGAACGCGAATATGCTCTAGATGTTATCATCACCAATCCTTCGACTGACTACCACATACATTTGTTAAACGGCGAAGAAATGGTCATTAAATCGGCAGCTAATTTGCCGGATGTTGCTAGGATTTCAGAAATTCGTGAACCATGGATCCAGGGCGAAATTGTTGCACCAAAAGATTATGTTGGTGCTGTTATACAGCTCATCATCAACAGTCGTGGTTTTCAAAAAAATGTTAGTTACGTCGACGCGCAACTGGCGCTAGTGAGCTTTGAGGCGCCGCTCGCAAATCTCCTGACGGATTTTTATGATCAACTCAAGAGTATCACCAGTGGCTATGGGTCGTTTAACTATGAGCTCGATGATTACCGCGCCGAAGATCTTGTACGCGTTGACTTTTATGTAGCTGGCGACCGCGTTGACGCGCTCAGTGTCATGGCTCACAAAACCGAAGCTGACCGCTTAGGCCGTGAAACGGTGGGTAAGCTCAAAGAAGTAATCCCACGCCAAAACTTCCAGGTAGCACTTCAGGCGGGTATTGGTGGGCGGTTTATAGCACGAGCAGACATTTCTGCTTTTAGAAAAGATGTTACAACTGGGTTGTACGGTGGCGACGTATCACGTAAGAAAAAAGTTCTTGCTAAGCAAAAAAAGGGCAAAGAGCGTATGAAGCGCTTTGGAAAAGTTGATATTCCAGCCGATGCATTTACGGTAATGCTCAAAAGAGACTAGCTAAAAATCATATTTTAAAGCGTTGTAAATTCTAAGAAATAGATGTGCTTTGGTATAATCGTATATAACTTCTATGGATAAAAAAACTTTCATTCACAAAGCATGGGAAATGCAGGCACGGTACCGTTGCAGCGATGAGGTTCGTGCTCATCTTGCCCAACTTGATATGGTTGCAACGGTTGGTGCGACAGGCGCAGGCAAGACAACCATCATGGAGCGCAGCGGCATCCCTTATGTGCTGAGTGATGTAACCCGTGACCCACGTAAGCACGAACAAGATGACGTTGATTATAACTTTAGGACTGATTATGACGAGATTTTCCATGAGCTCGAAACCGGTCAATTTGCTCAGTACCTTGTTAGCCTAACAGGTGAGTTCTATGGCACAAAAGCTACCGCATATCCGAGGGCTGGATTATGCACAACCGCCGTCTATGCCAATGCACTTAATGCTTTAAAAGCTCTTGGATTTCGAACGTTTATTCCTATATACATCGTACCGCCCAACTATACAGAATGGATGAAGCGCTCAGAGGCTAATCATGATAACGAAACAACCAAGCGATTGATAGAAGCTAAGGAATCGATGGAGATTGCATTGAGCGATAATACGTATCATTTTATGGTAAATGATGACTTATTGCGGGCAATAGAAGAATTTAAAGCGATTGCAAACGGTCAACCAATTGATTCTGCCGTACAAGAGCGAGCTCGCGAAGTTACCATTGAACTCATGACAAAAATAGAAATCTAGCTCACTTATACTTGCAGGCTAGACTAGCATATAAAGAGTTAATCTGTTATAAATAATACATGGAAAAAACAATACAAAAACCATTGCTAAAACATTTGGCTGAATTTGAACGAATTCTTAAACAGTATGAGCTTAGCCAGAAGAGTCAGCAGACACTCAACTCTATCCCACTCGTTTTACTCGTAGGCCCAACTGCTGCTGGACGTAATACGCTCATTGAACTGCTTATACAAACCGGTCGTTATCACTCAATTGTATCTGACACTACTCGAGCAAAGCGCTCAAATAATGGAGTGATGGAACGGAATGGGGTTGAATACTGGTTTAAGTCCGAAGAAGGATTCTTAGAAGGCTTAAAAAATGGCGCATATATTGAAGCGGCTGTTATCCATCAACAACAAGTATCCGGGCAGAACATAGCCCAGATAGAAGCCGCAAAGCGGGCGGATAAAATTGCTATTAACGAAGTGCAAATCGATGGCGCCGCGAATATACGTCGCTTCAAACCAGATACATTATGCATCTTTCTAATGCCCCCAAGTTTTGACATATGGATGCAGCGTATCAGAGGTAGAGGAGATGTTGACGAAGCGGAACTACGTCGTCGTCTTATGAGCGCCCAAGATGAAATTATGGACAGTTTAGAAAAGTCTTACTACCAGTTTGTTGTCAACTATGAAATCCATGAAGCAGCCCAAGCAGTCGACGAAATTGCAAATGGCCGTCAACTTGATCCAGAAAAGCAGCGCATCGGTCGTAATCATGCGGAACAACTACTGGTTGACGTCCAGCTATTCTTGGCCGCTTCATAGCCCTTACGCTTGGGATGTGTGATAATAAGGCGTATGGTTCGTATACCCAAAATCAAACGTAACAAAAAGTTCCAAGCCCATGTTGACCGTCCAAATGCCATAACGGGCAATTTTGAGTTACAGTATGAAGACGTCGTGCACCGCAACCGTTTTGCAATCATAGCCTTTGTTTTAACGGGGATGCTTGCCGTAGGAGCCTTTATTCCTGCAGCAGTGTATCGATCAACTGCGGATAGTAAACGAGTTATTGTTGAAGTAGAGAATGGCATCATTACTAACCCATCGCAGATTACCGTTATAAAGGGCGATATAGCTGCTGGTGGTAATGGATATATAGAATTTGGCAAATAAAAATACTCCGACCTGCTCAACCATCAAAAAGCTGGCACTCTTGATTCTTGAGTGCTAAAAGTCTATAATAACCACTATCATGACGGAACGCCAAAAAAGCTTGCTCTTGAGCATAGTTGAACAATATGCCGAAGTTGCCAGCCCCGTAGGCAGCAATCTACTCGCCAAAGTCTTTAATGTCAGTAGTGCAACGGTTCGTGCCGAAATGGCAGAGCTTGAGCGCCATGGTTTTATTGAGCAGCCACACACAAGCGCCGGCCGCGTGCCCACCGACAAAGGCTACCGGTTTTATGTCAACAGCCTTGCTGACCAAGCAGCTACACCTGATGAACGCCGCGCTGAAAAAGCATTAGCTACCCGTGTTCACGATGGCGGTTTGCCAGAGCGTACCATTCGAAATGCCGTTGATACACTCGTCAATCTCACTAGTAACTTAGGAATAGCCACTCTTGGAGATCAGCTTTACATGTCGGGTCTAAGCAACCTATTTGGTCAGCCAGAGTTTATGCACCCTGGTCAGGTCCAGGAAGTTGCCCAGCTGCTTGACAATCTAGAGCCGTGGCTCCGTGAAGCAGCGCCAAACGACCCACTGAGTGTTTACATTGGCCGCGAGAATCCCATTGGTCGCAACAGCGGCTGCACATTGATTATTAGCAAGTTCCGCTCACCATACTCCGATAGGAGTTATATTGGCATATTAGGTCCTACTCGCCAGAGCTACCGCGATGTTATGAATCTGGTCCGCCACGCTGGAAAATCATTGGAGCAAGCACTATATGAGTAAAAAACCAAGTATTGCAGAGCTAGAAAAGCATATTGCTGAGCTGACTGATGCTTTGCAGCGCGAGCGTGCAGATGCCATGAACGTCCGAAGACGAGGTGACGAAGAGCGTGCCAAGATGAGTGGCTTTTATAAGTCCGTTGTTGTGCGCGAGCTTTTGCCTACCATCGACAACTTTGAGAGGGCACTAAAGCATGTACCAAAAGAGCTTGAAAAGAATGATTATATCAAAGGTATTCAAGGTGTCGTGAAACAGTTTGAAGCTGCACTGAGTAAAATTGGTGTTACGCGTATTAAAACTGTTGGCGAGGCATTTGATCCTACTGTTCATGAAGCAGTGGCTATGGAAGAAGGTGAAGGCTCCGAAGAAGTCGTAAGCGAAGAATTACAGGCGGGGTATATACTAGGGGACGAAGTTTTACGGCATGCGATGGTTAAGGTAAAGATGCAATAAAATGAAACATGAAGACGTCCCACAAATAGGTAGCATTAATGGCTCTGAAGAGCCTAAACTTGAAGACTTCATGAGAACTAGTACAAATCTAGCAAGAAACAGCATATTAATTACTGGTTCAGATACACCTACAACACGTTTTCATCAGACCCCCGTTGGCCAAGCGCCACTTGGTGAACAAATAGGTCAGGCTCTTGAAAACGATGATTACGAAACAGCACGTGCTCTTTATCAGAGTGAAGTAGAGCAACATAAAAAATAAATTGGCACTCTTGACATTAGAGTGCCAATTTTAGTATGATATAATCGTTTTAGCACTCTAACAGACGAACTGCTAATAAAAGGAGAATCAAAATGGGTAAAATCATAGGCATCGACCTAGGAACAACAAACTCAGCAATGGCTGTGATGCAGTCAGGAAAAGCTGAAATTATAACAAACTCGGAAGGCGCTCGTACTACGCCATCTGTTGTAGCTGTTAATAAAAACAGCGAACGCCTTGTTGGGCAGCTGGCACGCCGCCAACAGGTTACAAACTCCAAGAACACCATCTATGAAGTAAAACGTCTTATCGGACGTAATTTTAGCGACAAAGAAGTGCAGCGCGACCTAAAGCTTATGGGTTACGAAATCATTAAAAGCGGCAACTCCGTAAAAGTTAAGATGGGCGACAAGGAATATAGCCCCGAAGAAGTAAGCGCAATGATTTTGAGCAAGCTGAAGGCTGATGCCGAAAGCTTCTTGGGTGCGCCAGTTACCGAAGCGGTAATTACCGTACCAGCTTATTTTGACGACTCTCAACGCCAAGCCACCAAAGACGCTGGCAAGATCGCCGGTCTTGAGGTAAAACGCATTATTAATGAACCAACAGCAGCTGCATTAGCATATGGTCTTGATAAAGACAGTAAGAAGGATGAAAAAATTGCTGTCTATGACCTTGGTGGTGGAACATTTGACGTATCGATCTTAGAACTTGGCGACGGCGTGTTTGAAGTTAAAAGCACCAACGGCGACACACACCTTGGTGGCGCCGACTTTGACCGTGTACTCGTAAACTACTTTGCTGAAGAATTTAAAAAAGAGCATGGCATTGATATATCTGAAGACAAACCTGCTATGCAGCGCTTGCGTGACGAAGCCGAAAAGGCCAAGATTGAACTTTCGACAGCTAATGAGATTAACGTTAATCTTCCTTTCTTGACAGCAGATGCCGATGGACCAAAGCACTTTGAGCACAAGCTTACTCGCGCTAAGTTAGAGAGTCTTGTCGGTGATCTTATTAGCAAGACCGCAGATCCATGCGAAAAAGCATTGAAAGATGCCGGCTTAAGGGCAAGTGACATAGACGCAGTTGTACTGGTTGGTGGTATGACTCGGATGCCAGCCGTTCAAGAGCAGGTGAAGAAAATCTTTGGCAAAGAGCCGATGAAGGGCGTAAACCCAGACGAAGTTGTAGCCGTTGGTGCTGCAATTCAGGGTGGTGTCTTGCAAGGTGATGTCAAAGACGTTTTACTTCTTGATGTAACACCACTCTCACTCGGTATTGAAACAATGGGTTCTGTTAGCACCAAACTGATTGAGCGAAACACAACAATCCCTACCAGCAAATCAGAGACATTTTCTACAGCTGCTGACAACCAGAACCAGGTAGAAATCCACGTCCTTCAAGGTGAGCGCGAGTTTGCCACTGACAATAAGTCGCTCGGACGATTCGTTCTTGATGGTATCCCAGCCGCACCTCGTGGTGTACCACAGATTGAAGTGACCTTTAATCTTGATGCCAATGGTATTTTGAATGTCACTGCCAAGGACAAGGGCAGCGGCAAAGAACAGAGTATAACCATCCAAGGCTCATCTGGCCTCAGTAAGGATGAAGTTGAAAAGATGGCCAAAGACGCCGAAGCGCATGCCGAAGAAGACAAAAAAAAGCGTGAATCAGTCGATGCCCGTAACACATTGGACAGCGCTGTATATCAGGCAGAAAAAATGAAGTCCGATAACAAAGACAAAATTTCAGAAGAAGATGTAAAGACTTTGGACGAAGCAATTGAAGCTGCTAAAAAAGTTACGGCCAACGAATCTGCCGACAAAGATACGCTTGAAACAGCTGCAAAAGAACTGAGCGAGAAGATCATGCCAATTGGCGCTAAGATGTATGAACAATCTTCAGGCGCAGAAAGTTCCGATGAATCTTCAATCGAAACTGAAGCGGAAGCTACCGACAAAAAGGGCGGCAAAGAAGAACCAGTAGAAGGTGAAGTTGTTGACGAAGACGATAAAAAGAGCAAAAAAAAGAAGTAAGCAACCATATTATCGGCTTGGTCTAACGTTTTAAAAAAAGAGACAGTTTAATCTGTCTCTTTTTTATATAAATATTTGGCCTAATGCATAAGATGACTGGCATAAGTAAGCTAAGTTGTAGACAATGCTACATCTGAGGTGTTAGAAATCTTATATCCGATGGTTTATACAACTGAGATAATTACCAGTGTAATAAACAAAGGAGAATCAAATGGGCATAATAGCTTGGATCGTACTCGGGGCATTAGCAGGATGGATAGCATCAATGGTTATGAAGACAGATGCAGAACAGGGAGCAATTGGTAATATCATCGTTGGTATTATTGGTGCGTTTATCGGTGGATTCATTATGAGCTTGTTTGGCAAGTCTGGTGTAAATGGGTTTAACCTGTACAGCATAATCGTTGCAATAGTCGGTGCAGTTGTAACTCTCGGTATTTACCGTGCCGTTACTGGTCGTAGCCGTCATTCAGTTATCTAAAAATAGCTGCATGTTTACAAAAGAGCCGCACTTGTTTTATCAAGTGCGGTTTTTATAACTATAAACTGAGTGTAGCTATTGGCACTCATAGGGTGGAAGTGCTAAAATATAACAAATGGACAAGCGTGATTATTATGATGTTTTAGGGGTTGGCAAGTCTGCGAGTGCTGACGAAATTAAAAAGGCATTCCGCAAAGCTGCTATTGAGCATCACCCTGACCGCGGTGGCGATGAAAACAAATTTAAAGAAGTGAATGAAGCGTACGAAGTCCTAAAGGATGATAAAAAACGGCAGCGGTATGACCAGTTTGGTCATGCCGGAGTTGGTGGCAGTTCTAGTGGAGGTGATCCATTCGGTGGTTTCGGCGGACAAGCTGGTCAAAATGTAAACTTTGACTTTGGTGACCTTGGATTTGGAGATATATTCAACAGCTTCTTTGGCGGCGGTCAGCAACGTGGTAGCAGAACCCGGAGAGGCCGTGACGTAGAGACTGAGATGATTATTAGTTTTGAAGATGCAATCTTTGGGACAGAAGCCGAGCTCAACCTGGTCATGGACGCACCGTGTGAGCATTGCAAAGGCACAACTGCTGAGCCAGGCCATGAATTAAAAACCTGCGAAACATGTAAGGGTTCTGGCCAGGTCATGAATGTCACTCGTACTATTTTTGGTAATATCCAACAAGCAAGCGTGTGCCCAACCTGCCAAGGAACTGGCAAAGTTCCCGAAAAAGTCTGCTCAATATGTAAGGGCAAAGGAACTGAGCACAAAAACCAGGAAATCGCTTTAAAGATTCCTGCTGGAATAGATGACGGTGCTACGATTCGTTTGCGTGAGCATGGTGAGGCGATTGCCAACGGGCCACGGGGAGATCTGTATGTAAATATTAAGGTCAAACCACATAAGCTATTTACGCGTGAGGGTGACCTCGTGATTTCAGAACAAACAATCACGATGGTGCAAGCTACGTTGGGTGATGAAATTACCATTGATACCGTGGATGGCCCTATAACCATGAAAATCCCAGCCGGCACACAAGGAGGAACGGACTTCAAACTTTCGAACCACGGCGTTCCACACATGCGAGCCGGTACACGAGGTTCTCATATTGTGACTATCAATGTCGAAACACCACGCGACATCTCAAAAGATCAGCGTGCCTTACTTGAGCAGTTCAATGAACTCTCCGGTCAGAAAAAAGGCTTTTTTAATCGCTCTTAACCGCTCTTATGATGGGCAACACTTTACAAACATAAGCTTTTAGCCGATAGTTAAAAAGTAATTATGAAAAAGTCTAATCAAAGTGGCTTTATAACACTTATAATATGTTTAATGTTAATACTATTTGCAGTTGTAACTTTAGTCTATCTAAGGGTTGCAAAGGCCCATAAGTAGTCTGTTCTCAGTATGGTATAGTTGACATGAATGAAGATCGTCATAATATCAAGTACCGACTCGCTAAATACACTTGATTTGATGCAAGCTTGTGCAAGCAAAAATGTTGAATGTAGTGTGTATGCATTGAGCGACCTTTCTTTTGCAGTAGAACGTATGAATGAACACGAGTTTTTTTCAAATGATGTATACATATTTCGTGGCTATAATCGCAATTACAATCTTGCTCTTACCTTGGCTCAGATACTGGTCCAGCAAGGTAAAACTGTACTAGATAATAGACTGGCAAGTGGGTTTATTCCATCAAAATTTAATGAAGCAGTCATCTATAAGGCACATGGTATCAAGCACATCCCGACATATAATGCCGGCAGCACAAAGGCATGGCAAGCCCAAAACATACATCTGAACTACCCCGTAGTTGGAAAGGATATAGACTCCCAACGTGGAAAGGGCGTAAGGCTATGTACTGATGAGCAAGCGCTACTGGATGAAATTGAACGCAATAGATTTGGCATAATTATTCAAGACTTTTTACCCATGAAGTTTGATATAAGAGTTATATGTATCGGTGGAAAGGTGATAGGTGCGATTAAACGTGAAGCTGCGGACATGGATTTTCGAACAAACATTTCGCTTGGCGGACGTGCAGAGGTTTACGAGCTCAATGATGAAGAGCGAACGTTTGCCTTACAGGCTCACCGAAGCTTAAAAAATGATATTTCTGGTGTTGATATTACGTACGATACAGAAGGTAATTTATGCTTAATAGAGACTAA
>JAYTSU010000007.1:0-9012 GCA_043745485.1 Candidatus Saccharimonadota bacterium | reverse complement strand
TACCAGCTTACTTAACCATGACTGAAACTATAATTTTCTCGATTCATGAAATAATTAATTTACAAACGGCGATATCTAACGGCACGCCACGAGAGGTCAATTGGTATTGAGCCTACGGGAAAACCTGTGTCAAGCCCGAGATCAAAAGGTGTTCCAGAGTTAGTAGATACATAAATATTCTTTCCCGAAATGCCGCCCAGTGCAGGGCTTGAACCGAACTTTGTTTTATCAAGACATATGCCGTTAGTCGCCAGAAAGTATATTGCTGGAGCCGATGTATTACCATTATTACCAAGATAGACCGAACCGCCAAGAGGACATAGCGACGTTTTTGATGCTGGGTCTGTACCATACATTACAAAAACTATCGGCCCACTGCCTGATGCTGTTTGCAACGAATCAAAATTAACTGTACCCTCTATAAAAACAAACTTTATCCCGGCTGCACCGCTATCAGGGTTATAAAAGGTAGGCGTACAAGCAGTGGCCGCGCACAAATTTGCTCGCAGATGCACATGATCCTTAATAGTATACTGGCCAGTTGCTAAGGATAAATCACCAGATGTACCACAGGTCGTACTCACGTTTGATCCGTTATCAGGATAATGAGTCTTTTTTGTATTACCAGTGCTTGGTATGTTGCGCGGGAAGGCGCCTGATGTCCAATCAGTACAGCCACTCGGAGAAGACTGGTAGGAATTATCCATGTACTGCGTCCATGGGATGTTAGTTGATTGTACTTTTGCTATGTTTGTCTGATTTGCGAGCACGGTAAAGTTGGAATTACTTGTGTTACCCGGAGGAGAAATACAATTATTATATGCTAACGTGATGTTAGTTTTTGTTTGTCCGGTTGTTACAAATGTAGTTGGCTTAATAAGATTTCCTGTGCCACCTATAGAACAATTGGAAGCTCCGGTATTTTTATCTGCGACAATAATGTTCTCTGCCGTCAAATCCGTCGTGTTTTTATTCATATTTATGTAACCATTTACATAAATATCTTTAGCAGCAATATTTTTTACGCCACTGTCAATATCTATGATGTTACGGCTCAACATAGATGAAGCAGTTGACGTTGTACTGCGTTGCGTAATTACTTCTATCTTTCGTGTATATGTTGGTGTCGCTGCAGTTGCGGGTGCATATACTTTACCTATTGCTGTTATTACTCTTTCTTTAAGTGTTGAACCACTAGATACGACAACTGAAAAAGTTGATTTGTATAAGCTGCTTGTTAACAAGAGCGTATCACTTGCAGTGCCTACGTACGTAGTATCCCCACTGTTCAGCGCCGCCACTGCAACGTCTGCCCCAGACTCTGCTGCATACTGGGCTTGCAGTGCGATAATACGCTTTTTTGCCAAAAATAAGTTTGAGCCCGCCAGCTCCATGAGTGAAAAAACAATAGTTGTAATGAATATTGAAACAATAAGGATAGACACGAGCACTGACCCTGTTTCATCTTTGTTATGTCTTTTCATAATTTTTTACGTATTCCTCAATGCAATACGTATGATTGTACTACTCTGTGTTGTGTTTGATTGCTGAAATACGGCTTTTTTGCTTATATTTAAAGTGAGCTCCAAGACTTCCACAGTAGGGAAGTCCGGTCCTATGTAACTTGACGTACTGCTGTCATAAATTGACGTCCAATCAACTAAGTTACCACTTCGTGAGAAATAGCGTATATCAACCGAGGCTAAGTCACTCGCAACTATCTTATCTTCTGGGCAAGACGCAGTGGCATAGGCTTTTGGACAACTCGTTACAAGCCTATTGCCGGTGGCATTTGTATTAGCCAGATTACGAAGTAATAACTGTTTTGTTGAACCATTTAAATATAAAACGTACTCGTCTTCATATGGCTGCAGACCATTCATAATGTATGCGCCTGTAGTATTTACACTAAAGCGACGATAGTATAAAAGTGGCGTCGTAGTGCCACTTGCTCCGACCGCTACATTTCCAGGGACTGCATGTTTGACTAACCAATAATAGCTACCCGTAGTCACCGGATTGAGCGCACGTGCATCAGCTATACTATTTTGGTTAATGAATCCAGAAGAAGACCCTATATTCTCGCGTAGTACATCACCAGCGTTTAAACGCGTCACGAATGTATCCAGGTCACTTGCTATAACATACCCATAGCGCCAATAATTAAAGGTAAAGAATAGGATGAGCGTCGTAAAAAAAGAAGTTAAGATAATCACTATCAGGAGCTCAATAAGTGTAAAGCCATCTTCGTTGCTGCTCATAACTGTCCCACACCATTGCGTGTAATAAGTAGACGTAATTTAACGGGCGGAGAAGTAGTGTCTTTTGGGAATCCCACTGAAATATCAATAACTTTTGAGTCGTAGATAGTTTTTAAAGGATCTGAGGAGGAAAGGGCTGAGGTTGAAGTAACTGCCAATGTTGGGGTATAAGTTATTGTGGCTGCTCGGCCACCACCCTCAGCAACAAAAGAATTGTTAGGGAAACAGTTTGTCGTACTGGTCACCGAGTTAAATTCAAGTGCACGGTCAACCTCAGGACATGCACTAAGAACAGCATAGATCTCGTTTAACTTGCGAGCAACTGTGTAGGAATTTTGGAGTACTTGGTATGCGTTACTAATGCCAATGACGATGATAGGAAAAATAACACACGCAATCATTATTTCTACGAGCGTAAAGCCTTGATTATTTGAATCTATTTTTCTCAATGAACGCATGCTTATGCTTAGTATACAGTCGCGAGCTAAAGAGAGTAAAGGTTCATAGTCATTTTATTTTAAACCTGGTCGATATTTATAAGAAGCGCACAGTAAAAATAAAGTTGCTTTAGTACTGTAAGCGTATGTTAGGACCAAGAGACATTTCTATAAACTCGATGTCGTAATCAGACAACACAACCTTATGGCTTGTCCGTGTTTTTCGCGTAGCTTTCTTTAGTTCTGGTTTAAACGTGTAGCTTCTGCTCATGGCACCACTCCTCTTTCTGTTACTTTTGACGTATAAATACTACGATTGATAATAAAAAAATGGCTCCTCCGATGGCAGAAAGTACGCTGTATGACAGTTTGTCATCGAGATATTTGTTATATGTTCTGAACAATAATCCACCTACAACTGCCCCTATTATGCCAACAACGACTGGTGTTAAAACCTGTACTTCTTTACTATTCCTAACTAACAACGATACTATCCACCCTGTGAGAGCACCAAATAATACCCACAGAGTTACTTCAAACATTCTATATGTTGAACTTTGCGAATTTCTTGTCTAAAAATGTTGAGATACGGTCATCTATATTTTCCGTTTCTATGATAGTTGGCATACACCCTCCTTTAACTTAATTTCGAAGTTGTTCGTTTTGATAAACGTAACAATAGTATAATAAAAGCTCATGTTATAAGTTGCTGTAAAGACGACTACAGCCTAAGTGTAATAATTTTTACATAATATTGCCAGGCGCGCTATAATAGCTCTATGAATGGAGTTCTGCTAGACGAATCATCAGCCAGGCGATACGGAAAATCGAGTATCATCGTATACCAAGGCGAGATTCCCCGTGATGGGTACTTAGTCAAAAAAGGAGTGGTTCGAGTATACCAAATAGGTGTTGGTGGCGACAGCAGGACTGTGACGTTTTATACGAAAGGAGATATCTTTCCTGTGGCTTGGCTTGGTGGCACCTCTGCACCTGCTATGTACTACTACGAAGCCTTTGACGACGTAGACCTCGTACCAATCAGTCGTGAAACCTGGAATAAAGCAATGGAAAAGCCAGAATCTCTTAAAGCATTCAGTATATATATGGTCAAGAATTACCAGTCTTCGCTTGTCCGTATCGCTGCATTAGAACAAGCCAAAGCTCATGACAAGATTGCCTACACTTTATTTTATCTTTTACTGCGTCATGGTCGTGAGATTATGCCAGGCATTACGCGTCTTGAGCTTAAGTTAAAACACCAAGACATTGCAGAACTAGTGGGACTAACACGTGAAACAACAGCAATTGAAGTGCATTCTTTGCAAAAGGAAAAAGTCTTGTCGTACCAAAACCAACGGTATCTTATCAAAAAAGAGAAGCTGCTCGATATTTTGAATGAAGATAGCTTGCGACAGTTAGAGCTTTAATTAGCTTTACTGCAGCTGCGCCTTAATCATTTTGACGAGCTCACTTGGTGAAGCCCACGATTTAAGCATGTATTTACTGGCACCAAGCGCAAAAGCTTCATCTATTTCTTTCTGCATATCAAGGTTGCTGAATATAATCACTTTTACTTTTGGGTGCTTTTCTGGTAGATTGTAGGCTTTCAAGAAATCTATACCGCCCATCTCAGGCATACGAAGATCTAGTAATATAACATCTGGTTCATATGTACTGGTAATTTTAAGTGCCTCAGACCCGTCAAGGGCACTCTTGACTGTATATCCTGCACGTTTGAGTATCATTACATACGCATCGTTTAGTGCTTTTTCGTCTTCGGCAATTAATATTTTTGCCACGTTATTTACCTCTATTCATTTGATATAACACTACACAACGCAGTACTTTTTTGCTGTAATATTTCTTACAAGTAACAGATAAGCTTTACTTTATTTTTCAGTCTGAGAGCTTGTCCCACATTACTGTTCATTTTGATTATGTGACTTATTGGGTAATAAGAGGGTAAACGTTGAGCCTATGGATTCTTTAGAGACAAAGGTCAAATCGCCATCATGCAACAATGCTAGTTGCTTTGCAAGATATAAACCAATTCCACTTCCAGCAGTTTGCCGTGTAAGCTCATTAGGTATACGGCTAAATTTTATAAATACATTCTCAAAATCAGCTTCTTTTATACCAACTCCACTGTCACTCACGCTTATTGTTATCCAGTCTTTTTGCTTATACATAACAATTTTAACGGTCTTTTTCTCGTGAGAATATTTTGATGCGTTACTTAAAAGATTTTCAAAAATCATCCGCAAATACTGCGGGTCTACCTCAGCAACTATTGGCTTTCGCGGAAGCTTATAGTCCACTTTTTGTTTTCTTAATTTCATTACTGAACATTGGTCTTCTACAACGGACGACATCAAGCTACCTATATCGACTGTTTCAGTCTTGAGAGTAGCCTTACCAGCATCTACACGTGCAACATATAACAAATCATCCACAATGGTGAGCTGACGTTCGTTGCTTTCGTATGCCATTTGGAGTAGTTTCTTTTGTTCTTCTGTCAAATCCCCGGCAAAGCCTTCCTTGACCATTGATACATACTGTTTTACAGCTGTTGCGGGTGTTCTGAGCTGATGTGAGGCCAGTGACAATAGTTCATCCTTTGCTTCTTCTAGTTTCCTTTGCTCACTGTACGCGAGTGCACGGGTACGACGCTGGATCAGAAGATAGATAATTAATGCAAGAGCAGCGGAAAATATACTTCCACCAATAAGCACGCTGAGTGGTCGTGCACGTACCGAATAAGGGACTATTTCTTTTTTAATTTTGTATATAATTGTCCATTTCTCACCAAATAACGAAACAGTACTCTGCTTTACTTCCTTAAAACCGTTTTGGTCCTTGGGCTTGATACTGTCATATATCAGACTACTTCTAGTGGGTACTCCGTCATAAATAGTAAAAGCAAACGATGAGTCAGTGATCGTAAAAAGTGTATTAAAGACGCTGTTGATTGCAAAAGGTGCATAAAAATAGCCATCTATAGCAGCTGTACGTTCCTGCGTTGTACTAATTGGCATATTTTTTTTGTATAACGGGTAAAATAGTAGAAAACCTTTACCTGACTGAGTGTTTTGTACAGGCAACAAATCAACTATGCCAGACAGACTTGCATGACCTGTTTCTGCTGAGCGAACCATTGCTTTTGCCCTTAAAGGGTCTGAATACATGTCAAATCCAATAGCCGGCGAGTTAGTATCGCTAAACTGTGATGTATCAAGTGGAACTACATATTTAAGTGGTGCAATGTAAGGGTTATTAGTAACGGGGTAAATTGCGTACGTGCTCAAGTCATCCGTGCGAACAGCAGTCTCAAACGTTTCTCTTTCAGATGATGGTAGTACTTTTGCAAATCCCAAGGCTCGAATTCCTGGATAACGAGTTGGCAAGTCTAAAGATTTTACATATGTTGTCCATTCTGAACGTGCAACGAAGTCGGAGCTTAAAAACAAACCGTTTGATGCACGCAAACTATTTTCGTACACATTAAATCTCTGCTGCAAAGTACTTTCTACAAATGTGGAGTCTTGCTTTACGGCAGCATCTTGCTGAACTTCGATGTCTTGGCGAGCGGTATGGAAACTAATGCCTATAATCACCATAAATGCTATAAAAACAAGAAGTGAAGGCAACAACGGTCTGACATATATATCTTTTGGTAGTAATTTTTTTGAAGTTGTTAAACCGGCCATATAATCCTTTGAGAGACACTGATGCTTTTTATTTTAGCAAATGCAAGGTAAATGGTTACGAAGTATTTTATTAAGACTATCATACGTAATCGGATTTTCAGTCATTACCATCTGCTTCTTCTGGCGTTACGACATCACTTAGCTCATCGTCGGTATCTACTAACGGGTTATAATCTCCTCGTAAATCATCAATAAGATCATCGGATTCTTCTTTACTTAGCTCTCCTGGCTTATATCCGTTGCGGCTTAAAATACGCTCTTTTTCTAAGCGTTCGTCATCACTAATAACATCATCACCAATAAGCGGATTACTGCCGTCCATAGTAGTGCTCCTTTGATTACTAATATAAGCATAGAGCAGTTGCTAGAGCTGAACAGCAAGAAATATTACAGGTTGATACTTAGTAGCCATAATACGTTGGTACTGAAATATTCAAACTGTTATGCTTAATGGTAATAATGGAAATTTCACGTATGCGGTATCCCAAAAAAAATACTGCCGCGCAAAAAACTGCACATACAATGAGACGCGTGTCTCTGATACTGATCGTGGTTTTATTTCTAGGTTCCATCAGCGGGTATAGCATTTTGGCAATAAAAAAACCACTTTCGGCTATTAATCCCGCAGAGTACTCGTTAGACAAAAACACAATAGAAAAGGATATTACTTTGGCGTGGCCACCAACAGGGCAAGCTTCTATTGGAAGTATTGAACAAGGTGTCCTGGTAAATACTAGCAACCAAACACCTACACCTATCGCTAGTACCGCCAAAGTGATTACTGCGCTCGCCGTCCTCAGTAAAAAACCATTTCGTGTTGGGTCTCAAGGAGAGACGCTAACTTTAGGTAGTCGAGACGTTGATTTGTATAATTATTATGTCAGAGAAAACGGCTCAAATGTACCGGTCGTAGAAGGGGAGCTCATTACTGAATATCAAGCGCTGGAAGCAGTTTTATTGCCCTCTGCAAACAATATTGCAGATTCGTTGGCTATATGGGCATTTGGATCAATAGAAGCCTACATAATCTACACCAATGATATGCTTGCACACTTGAGTGCCACACGCACGGTAGTGGCAGACGCGAGCGGATTTTCGGATCTCACAGTCAGTACTGCACATGATCTAGTTTTGATAGGTCAAAAAGCACTCCAAAACCCTGTGCTTAAACAGATAGTGTCTGAAAAACAAGCCGAGATTCCTGTTGCAAACACAATCTATAACGTCAATCGTTTGCTCGGCCAAGAAAATATTATCGGCATAAAGACAGGAAACACAGTGGAAGCAGGAGGATGTTTATTGTTTGCTGCAACGCATGCCATAGACTCGGAGCATTCTATAACAATAATAGGAGCAGTAACAGGGGCAGCAGATCTCAGTACAGTCTTCGAGAGCTCATTAGCTTTATTAAAAAGTGCTGGTTCGCACTTTAAAGTTATAACCGTTCTTCCTATTAAAAGTAAAGTAGGTTTCTACAAAACGGCTTGGGGTGAAAAGAGTGAAATCTACAGCACAGCGCCCCTTATGGCATATGGCTGGACGGGGAAGAGTTATGATATTTCTCTTAATCTGAAGTATATATATGCTCCACTCAAAAAAGATACGTATGTTGGATCAATAGTAATACGTTCTGATGACTATTTAAGTTCAACAACTGCGGTCACAGCAACTACGCTGCAGCCGCCATCCATGCTCTGGCGCTTGAAGCACTACTTTTAGTTATAAATGATATAATTATTGCAACGATATGAATCACCTTACCGATGACCTTATTTCAGTTGTAGTGCCTCTATACAATGAAGCAGATGGCATTGAAGAGCTACATAAGCAGCTTACTACAGTACTGCGAAGAATAAGCCTGCCTTATGAGATTGTCTATGTAGACGACGGCAGCAGCGACGGTAGTAATGTCAAAATTAAATCATGGGCACATGAAGACAAACATGTACGCCTTATTACGTTATCTCGTAATTTTGGTAAAGAGTCTGCTCTGGCTGCAGGCATTGCCCAAGCTGATGGTAATGCGATTATTATGATAGATAGTGACGGGCAGCATCCCGTAGAACTTATCTCAGAGTTTATTCAGGCGTGGCAACAAGGCGCACAAGTAGTGATTGGCATTTCCAATGATAAACAAGGCGAAGGTAGTTTTAAGCGCATCGGTTCGAGGTTATTTTATAAGTTGTTCAACAAAGCTGCAGACCAGCCCCTAATACCCGGGTCAACGGATTTTCGCTTGATAGACCACGAAGTACGAGAGGCTTTTTTAAAATTAGACGAAAATGATCGTATAACGAGGGGCCTCATTGACTGGCTTGGTTTTAGACGTCAGTATATAAGCTTTGTCACCAAGGAGCGTGCCCATGGAACTGCCACTTATAATTGCCGTAAACTTATCTCGCTCGCAGCTAACAGTTTTGTGTCTCTGACCGTAACACCAATGTATTTATTTGGGTATGTAGGTATCATTATCACATCTTTGTCGTTATTTCTCGGAACTGCAATTGTCATTGAGCAGCTCATTTTAAATGATCCTCTCAGCTGGAATTTTACAGGCACAGCCATGCTTGGCGTATTGATTATTTTCCTTGTTGGCATTGTTCT
>JAYTSU010000006.1:0-9518 GCA_043745485.1 Candidatus Saccharimonadota bacterium | reverse complement strand
AGCACATATTTCGACTCGCCCATAGTACCACGGAATGGAGCTGGAGTCAAGTAGGGAGCGTCAGTTTCAAGAAGTAAATTGTTGAGTGGTACTGTTTTAGCAGCATCAAGTTGATCTTGGCGTTTTGTGAATGTCATAATGCCATTCAGACCCACATACAGCCCCCTGGAGACTATGTGGTCCAGATCCTTTGTGTTAGAGCTAAAACTATGAATCACCCCTCTTATGCCCTCATATTGGTCAAAAATGGGCCAAAAGTCTGTAAACGCCTCGCGAACATGAAATATTACTGGTAATTCATGCTCGATCGCCAGTCCAAGCTGAAAACGTAATATAGCTTCCTGGTCAGCCGTATCAGAGTGATTATAGTAAAAATCGAGACCAGTTTCTCCAATTGCTACTACTTTTTTACTACTTGCAAGCTGGCTAAACGCTTCCAACGCCTTTTTGTCATTAACATAATGCTTGGCCTCATGGGGGTGCAGACCGATTGAAGCCCAGACATTATCATGTTTTGCTGCAAATTCCACGGCCAGACGACTGTCTTCAAGGGTGCACCCCACGGCAATAACGCCAACAATACCCTCTTTCTGAGCGTTTAAGAGTGTTTGTTCAGCATTCAGCGGATAATCTGCGAACTGCAAATGGCAATGAGTATCAATCAACTCAATCATTATTCTTTAGACTTTTTCGACCTTGTAATTTTCGATTTTTGGGAATAACACCGACTGGGGCGCACGGAGTAAACCTTCCGCAAAGATATTCTTAATCGCCTGGGCGGTATTTGGCAAAAGTGGTGTTAAAGAATCGGCTATTTCAAGCAAATCGCTTACCATACTAGAAAGTACTTCCTGCAAATGTTCCATGTCACCTTCTTTAGCTATCATCCAGGGCTTTTGCTCATCAATATACTGGTTTAGGCCTCGAACCTGCTCCCACACACTGTCAAGCGCACGGTCAAACTTAAAATCAGCAAGTGCCTGGTGGTATACAGCGTTGTCATGTTCGGCCGGTGGTATATCACCGATTAGACCCTGTTGAAACTTTTCAATCATCACTACTGTACGCTGCACCGCGTTGCCAAGTTCATTCCCCAGCTCATTGTTATATGCCCGTTCAAATTCCTCATAACTAAAGTCCCCGTCGCCGTAGCTAGGAACATGGCGTAAAAAGAAGTAGCGGAAAGCATCAACGCCGTAGGTCGTTACAATTTCGGCAGGATTGATGACATTTCCGAGACTTTTGCTGATTTTTTGGCCCGCTACATTTACAAACCCATGCACATACAGGGCTTTTGGTAACGGCAAACCAAGCCCCAGCAAAATTCCCGGCCAGATGGCCGCATGAAAGCGGGTGATATCTTTGCCAACTACCTGCACATTAGCTGGCCAGAACTTTTTAAAATCTTCATGCTCGGGGTAGCCAAGCACCGTAATATAATTAAGCAGCGCCTCAAACCAAACATACATAACCTGTTTAGTGTCGCCAGGCACTGGGATTCCCCAGGATATTTTTTCTTTTGGACGAGAAATACTTATGTCTTCGAGGCCCTCTTTTAAAAGCGAGAGTACTTCGTTGCGTTTAGTATCCGGGACAACTCTGAATGCTCCATCGTTGATAACTTTTAAAATTTGCTCGGTATAGTTACTAAGTTTGAAAAAGTAATTTTCTTCCTCTATTTTGTCATACGGGCGGTTATGTGCCGGACAAACACCATTGTTTTCCTTGACTACAGTCTCCGTAAAAAACGCTTCATCACCAACACAATACCAGCCAATATACTTACCTTTATAGATATCTTTCGAAAGATTTTTCCAGATAATCTGCGCCCGCTGCATGTGACCCTTGTCGGTCGTACGAATAAAACGGTCGTTCGTAATGTCTAGCGTGGTTGCGAGCTCACGGAACTTTGCTGAGTTTTGGTCAGCCAAAGCTTGGGGAGTCAGCTTTAACTCAGTCGCTTTTTCTTCGATTTTGCCCCCATGCTCATCAGTTCCAGTAGTAAAGATTACGTTATTCCCTTGCTGACGGGCATAACGGGCAATCACATCAGCGATAGTTATTTCAAGCCCAAAGCCAATGTGTGGTTCGCCGTTAATATAAGGTATAGAAGTGGTTACATAAAAATTAGTCATACTATTAGTCTACCTGTTTACGAATTTATATAAAGTTTAAGAAAGAAGTTAAGCAGCCCAAGAGGGCGTATTCATCTTTACAATCGTGAGATGCGCTTGTGTTATGCCTATAAATATAGCGCCGTTAATCCGTTATGACTACTATTTTGATTGTACTAATTAGTTAGTTAGAGTTTAAAGTCCGTAATGAAGCGGACCAGCACAGCATTAGTCCAACCAAAACCAGTTTGTGATGGATACAGCCCTTCAACTGGCTTTTTCTTGGTGTTTACGACATTATATTTTTCTAAAAACACACCATGTGCATCAAACCACGCCAGATTGTTCTTTGTCCATTTGCTAGCAATGCGGCGTGCCTCGTCATGATAGCCATACCGCCGCAAACCTTCGACTACAATATAGTGTAGCGGCGCCCACCCATTTGGATATGCCCACTGTGCTTTGAGCGAGCCAAACAATGCATTGGTATCAATCAGTGGCCGAGTCGTCGTTGTAAGCCCACCCGATTTTTCGAATTTTACCAAGTTGTCCACAAGTCGCTTAGCTTGTTCGTGACTCGCCATGCCAGCCCACATGGTGTAATACGCTGCCAAAGACCATATATCACCTAATACTTTTCGTTCATAATTATAATCAAAATAAAAGCCGCGTAACTTGGCCCACATTAACTTGTCCATGGCTGCCTTACGACTGGCTGCTTGCTTTTCCCACAAATCAACCTCGTTAGCACGGCCTAATATCATCGCTGCCCGAGCAAAATCCGTCTCATATTTATACAAAAGTGCGTTTAAATCCACTGGCAAAAAATCGAGGCACTTACGTTCAAAACGCGGCGTCATATCCCAGCCGCTCTCAGCTTCAGCAAGATCATGAAGGACATTCACATCATAATAACGGCTGAGCCCCTCGTACACCCTGTGCCATCGAGGATGAGAATTTATCATCCATACTTCTTCGTACTCTCGCATAGCAACCGATATCCGCTCTTCAAGCCATGTAGAATCTTTGCCATAGGTATCATAGACATGAAATATAAAACTCGTTAAAAGTGGGGGCTGCGAGCGTCCAGTAAAGTACATTCGGGATGCATTTGGTACTAAGCCAAAACGTTTAAATAGATATAGTAAGTTTTCAAGCATTCCCTCAACTAGAGACTGGTGTTTTTTGTCATTGAGACCTAGCGCTGTAAAATAACTGTCCCAATAATATTGTTCTTCAAAATGAAAATTTATATCTGGATTAGAAGACGGAACTATATATGGATACGGCAATCCTACAAGTGTCCCATTATCCTGGTTATGTTCCCGGCCGAGCTGACCCCAATATGCATCTATATATGCTAAAGCACGATCTCGCACCCCATGCGCAACATGGACTTCGCTGGGACTCAGCTTATTGATAAGTGCTTTTGCAAGTGGTATTTTTGATAATGCCATATCTAAACTCTACACGATAAACGCTTCGCTTAATATACGCTTTTAAGGTGCCACAAATGGCAATGCTGGCATTTGTACGGCGCTAGCGTAGTATTGTGCTGGTAATCGGCAACAGTTGCCGCTGCTTCAGCCTGTTTTTTGGTATCCAACGCCAATTTATCGGCACAGGGCAGAGTATTGTCGTCGGTAGATGTTTCCATTTTTTTTTAGGAATCTATAGCTGCTAGTTGATACAACACTTTAACATAGATCGCGAGGTCGCCAGGCAGGATGTCTTTGTATAATGATTTGCGCATGCCTTCACGGAGGTCAGCTTCAATAGTGCGGCACTTTCGAGAAAAGTCTGGCGTAACAACTACAAACTTTGAGCGGCTATCATCAAGATTACTAACTCTGTGAACCATTCCTTTTGTTTCTAACAGGTTTATAAGATTAGTCAGGAACGGCAAACCCGTATCTACCTTTTTGGCGAGGTCAGTGAGGCGGATGCCTCCAGTACCGGCGCTGTAGATAGTACCCAATACAAACCACTGCATCATTGAAACATCGTGTTTCTTAAGTATTTCTGTTACGTGCTTGCTGAGAACTCTGTAGGCCGAAGATTGTACAACGCCTGACTCATACGTCGTTATGGTGCTCATGTCGATAGTTATATTTTGTAAATTTATTGGCTTGTTCATGTACTCACCATAGTATAGTATAATATTTACTTTGTAAAGTAAATATTATATATGCTCTATTTGTTATAAATTTATATACTTAAAATACAGTCAAAAATGAGTACAATTGCTTAGCTTCGCACTAGCTCAGACGAAATAAGTGGGATGATAAAACATTTGTTTACAACTGCCTTCTCCCCTACCAATAATTGTGCTGGTATAAATACCATACGTGGTTGTACAATATAAATTGTAAAGTCAACTAAACATTAATATCTCTCGCGGCGTCCATACTATTCACAGTCCTGATGCGCCAGCGAAGACGAGAAAAGAGTACGATGTTTTTATTAATCGGCGCATTTATAGCAGGTCTTTTAACCGTAGTTGCACCGTGCGTGCTACCACTACTTCCGATCATTATTGGTGGATCAGTGAGTGGCAATACAACAAACAAAAAGCGTCCGCTCGTTATAGCTGCCTCCTTAGCTATTTCTCTGATACTTTTTACGTTACTCCTAAAAGTTACGACAATTTTTATTAGTATTCCCCCTAAAACATTTACCTATTTCTCTGGTTCGATCATTATTGTGCTTGGCATTCTCACGCTGTTTCCGCTGTTTTATGCTACAGCAATGGCTAAAATTGGTTTTGAAAAGCGTAGTCAGCAGCTGCTTAGCAAGGGCTTTAAAAACAAGAATAGCCTTACCGGCCCAATCATAACCGGCGCAGCTTTAGGCCCAGTGTTTAGTAGCTGCAGCCCCGTTTATGCTTATATTTTAGCTACGGTACTACCCGCCAATTTTGGGACAGCTTTTGCCTATATTATCTCCTATGTCTTAGGTCTCAGCTTAATTTTACTTATCATTGGCTATTACGGCCAAAAAGTTATTGGCAAGATTAAATTTGCTTCCGATCCGAAAGGCTGGTTCCAGCGCTCTATAGCAATTATATTCATACTCGTCGGTATTTTGATTTTTACGGGCTATGACAAGCGCGTGCAAGTCTGGGTATCGGCACACACGCCGCTAAAATTTGATTCGTTGAGTGCCAAACTCATTCCAACAACGTCAGAACATAAAGCAAAAGATGGCAACCTAAATACTCAAGCATACGATGCACCCGAATTTAGCGGCATTAACGCATGGATAAATAGCGACCCGTTGACTCTCGGCCAGTTAAAAGGCAAGGTGGTGCTCGTAGATTTTTGGACCTACTCCTGCATTAACTGCATACGCAACAACCCATATCTAGAAAAGTGGTATGAAACATACAAAGATCAGGGCTTCGTTATAGTTGGCGTACACGCTCCGGAATTCTCCTTTGAAAAAGTTTTGGCTAATGTACAGCAGGGTGTCAAAGATCAACATATTACTTATCCAGTGGCGCTCGATAACAATCTGGATACCTGGAACGCCTATCACAATCAGTATTGGCCAGCAGGCTACTTGATAGATGCCAATGGTAAAGTACGGCGCGTTCATTATGGCGAAGGCAACTATAAAGAGTCAGAAGATGCCATACGCGCCTTGTTACAGGAAAAGGGTGCAAAAATTTCTAACCAAAACGTCGTCAATGGGGATGTGTATGTACCAATCAGTTCATTACAGACTCCCGAAACATACCTCGGTTTACAGCGCGCTAACAATTTTGTTGGCAATCCATACTTAGGCGATGCACCAACATCGACCTTTAACCCAGCCAAGAAACTTGATCTTAATCAGTGGACTCTAGGTGGGACATGGGACGTCGGTGACTTGTTGATTACAGCAAGGGGAAATAGTACAGTGACTATACACACGAACGCTAAAGAGGTATATCTTGTGGCCGGCTCCGACACCCCACAAAAAGCCACTGTTAGTCTTGACGGCAAACTAGTCAGCACCACCGATAGCCCGGGTGAAGATATTGTCGATAGCCAATTTACTATAACCACATCACGACTGTATCGGATTGTGACACATCCTGGCTTTGCTGAGGGCACCGTAACAATAAACGTGCCAAATGGCGTCAGCCTCAATGCTTTCACATTTGGCAGCTAAACAGTACTATAAGGAGTAATTATGAACGTAACCATCTATTCAACCTCCACCTGTACGACCTGTAAGGGTCTGATGCAGTGGTTCGACAAACAAAACATCGCCTATGTACACCATGTGGTTGACAAAGAACCGGGTGGCATGCAGACACTCTTAGATGTCAGTGACGGAGCAATAGGAGTGCCATTTACCGTTATCGACATGGATGACGGGAAGCAAGTCAAGATTGCAGGCTACGACGTCAAAGAATTCAAAACCGCGCTTGGTTTATAGTCTCGCTTAGAAATTATAAAAGAGGCCGTATCTGGCCTCTTTTATAATTAGATTTTTGCCTTTTTTGGCTTTTTAATCTCTTTACGTCCGCGATCTTTACCACTCATATACCACTCCTCTTTAGACTAATTAATTATATCACTACTTCACGTTGTCGCGGCCATGCTTAAGCACTTTAGTCATCCATATCAACTCGTCATAGGCCTTACGGACTCCAACTTCGGTACGCTCGTCGACTGGCTTTCCTTGTGCGTCAAAAGCGTCTTGGACTCTGGGAAAATATGTGCTTGTAAACGTTACGATCAGCCCCATTTCACGTACAACGGGGACCAAAGACTCAACACCACGCACGCCTCCCCAACCACCACTACTAGCCCCAGCGATGGCAACTGGTTTATGAATATAATTCTCAAGTTCACTATCAAGCATCCGCTTCAAGGACCCAGGGAAACTGTGATTATATTCTGGCGTTATGATAAAAAATCCATCGGCTCTAGCAGTGAGTTCAGAATACTTTGGGTCCTTGCCCTCTGGGTCATTACCATCACCAGGAAAGTTAAAGTCGTTTGGGTCTACGAGCTGAATTTCTAGCTCTGGATAGCTCTTACCTACTTCGGCCACAAACTCCGCAGCCTTAAATGATTGTCTTTGCACGCGTGTTGTCCCCGCAAGTACTACTATAAAAAGCTTTTTGTCTTCAGTTGTCTCATTCATTATTTAACTATAGCAAACAATTATGGCAGTGGTCGGTATATTTATAAATGCGTTAACGTCAGTCAAAGAGAAAAGGCGCTTCACATAATTTTTGGCTTACGAGAACTGGGCAAAATGATTAGCCTCAGTGCCAAATATGCGAACCGCCTTATAGGTAATAATCATCAGCCTATAAATAAAACTGATAATCATTATACTATTACAGATTTCTTTAAGATATTTGTAAGGAACCTTACACGGGGGTTTGTTAAGGCCATTTTTTTGCAGAAATAATATGCAAATAACAGCAAATAGTTGAGTATGTAGTGGGGTTTGTAAATCATATATACTACGTCATGACATGCGAAGCGCCTTGCACTTAAACAAGCCAGACACATTTTTAAAGCAATCCGCACTATATCTACTATGCGCTGCAATTTTGGGTCTCAGTACTTATCTGCTTTTTAGCCTTTTTAGAGAACTCACAACTCCAAACTATAATTTTTATGGTACGCATTATGATTTCTTGGCCTTTTACGGAGCAGGCAAGACAGTATTAAACCACAATGTCTCACACCTGTATGACATGATGAACCTTACGCTACTGCAACGTGAGATTATCCCTCATCCTGTTGGCGCTACGGGCTACATGCCCTTTCTTAACCCGCCGTTTGTGGCCGTCCTTCTTGCACCTCTGGCATTTTTTTCTATTAATGTTGCGCGTTTGTTATGGCTCATCATAAGCATTGCCCTTACCGTTTTTATAATTTTGAACCTCGTCAGATCGCTCCAGCTAAAGCAAAAAATACTTGCGCTTGCACTGTTACTTTTTACATTCCCGTTGTTCCAAACCTTTATAGAAGGGCAGGTCTCCATCCTCATATTACTGAGCGCGTGTGTATCATTTATATATTTTAAACGTCGACAGAAATTCTTAAGCGGGGCCAGTCTAGTACTTTTGTGGATCTTGCCACAATTTGGAATATTCACAGCAACTGGACTTATAGTAAGACGTGAATGGCAGATACTCAAAGGCTGGCTGGCATCAACTACGGCAATACTGTTAATAACGCTGCCAGTAACGGGAGCTAGGGTTTATGTGGACTACATCAAGTTGCTTATAAACACCACTAGTAATCACTTCATTAATATGAATACATCGGCCAAGCTCACGTGGCGTGGTGCGCTTAATATGTCATCTGGCCTCAATGGATTCTTTGATTCGCTGATTGGGGATGGGCACACTGGGCTCGTAAATGGGCTGTATATCATATCGTCTATCGGGCTCCTAGCTATGTTCTTTTATTTTCTAAAAACAGCGAAAAGATTAAACGTAAAACAAGAGGCTTTATTCTTTTCAGCAGCCATATTTATGTCAACTGTCATTAATCCCCACCTGTACGCCCAAGATGCTATTGTTTTATACATGTTATTGCCATCACTTTTTGTCTTATATAAACGTCACCGTATGACTGCTGTAATCCTAGTTGCTGCACTCAGTGATGTGGTATTTATTGATCAGTACAGCCGCTTACATTTTTTTACACTCATATCTGCTATTGCTATGATTAGCTACATCTTAAAGACACGCGTAAAGATTTCGATGACAGCAAGTGATTAATGGGTAAGGTTCCAGCTATGTATAATGATACTTTGCATTAAAAAAGCTCGAACCGTAATTGTTCAAGCTTTTTTGGTGGAGCTGGCGGGTTTGATCCCGCGTCCGTCCGGTTACTCGTTGGCGCTCTACAGGTATAGGCTATTTTAAAATCTTAGGCACACCGTCTCAAAATATCCAAAATAACGATGTGCAGCGACCTTAAATCTTAGCACGTACTTAAGGTAAAGGTACGTAAGCAACCTGAGTGATATGAGACCAAAGACGCCTTACTCAGATGTCAGGCGAGTGGCCGCTTAGGTGATTAAACTTAAGCTGTTGTAGCAAACTGGTTTACGCCGAAAGCACCTTTGAGAGCGCTTGCGAGTGAATCAGAAATACCACGAATAGATGCTGTTGCATTTATTATGTTTTGCCCTATTACTGACCGAGGCCAGACGCTGAGCAAGCGACCTGCTAAACCAACTTGTAAATGTCCAAACGTCGAGCGTACAGCCCCTTACGAGCCCATCTCTCATCAGATGAGTCATGTTATATTATACCACAAGCGTCAACATTTATGATGTTAACCGTACTCATTCACCACCTTTGCAACGTAAGTTGCACTAAAAAAGGTAGGCGTCCTAAACTGTTAAGACCATTACATCTAACAGAAAGGAGCCTACCAT
>JAYTSU010000005.1:0-2736 GCA_043745485.1 Candidatus Saccharimonadota bacterium | reverse complement strand
TTCCCACATATAAACCTCCAAATAAAACTAACTTATTGATGAATAAGGAAGTGCCATTTTAGATAAAATGACCAAAATTATTTGGAAGCTTGTATGTAAGAACCCTTGTTGTCCCTGGGGACGGGAGCACACACATCGCTGAAGTTAAGTCTGAGAGGAGGAGAGCATAAAGCTGGCCCTCGCATGACTAATCACAGTATACACCCCAGCCCAGCATAAGCGTCAAGCCGGTTTTGTTGTTATTTACACGTTACGGTAATGCTCAAGCGCGGCCAGCCGAGCGGACTTATGGTCAACCATGGGAGCGGGGTAATCTTGCCCAATAATGCAGCCTATTTCTTTTTGGATTTCAAGTGGCATTAACTGCGGTTCGGCTAAATATTCTAGTGGTACATCCTTAAGTTCAGGCACATAGCGTCGGATATACGCTCCTGTGGGGTCATAGTTTTTAGCCTGGGTAGCCGGGTTATATAAACGACGATAGACGGGTGCTGGGTCAACCCCAACGCTGGCTATCCACTGCCAGTTGCCGTTGTTGTTGGCTACATCGCCGTCCAAAAGCATCTGCATAAAATACTTTTCGCCTAGGCGCCAGTCCAGCCACAAATCTTTCGTTAAGAACGAACCCACAATTAAGCGCGCGCGGTTATGCATCCAGCCAGTACGATTCATCTGGCGCATAGCAGCGTCCACCACCGGAAAGCCCGTCTGGCCGTCTTGCCACTTTTTCAGCATATGCGGATCTTGACCCCATTGTAGTGAGCGGTATTTTTCCTGAAATTCTTTTTCTGGATGTGGATTATAAAACAGGACATAATTATAAAACTCCCGCCACGCCAATTGACGGTGCCACGCTCTAGCTCCTGCGCTATCAGGTAGCATAGTTTCAATTTCCCGGACACTCAGACAGCCAAAATGCATATAAGGGCTCAGGTGCGACGTTGCGTCCGCTGCCATATCATTATTTCCTTGATGATATCCGGCAATACCATCATCAAGCCATTGCTTGAGCATTGTACGCCCAGTAGTTTCTCCACCTTTCATGACATCAGGTGACAGCATATCTTGTTGCGTAATAGATAGTAGATCTGGCAATTCCCCGACCTCTAGGCTTTTTAGCATGTTCAGCTTCTTAGGAAGTTCTGCCACAGAACGTCGGCCAACTTCACTCCACGAGCGCCAGAATGGTGTAAAAACCTTATGCACAGTCACAGCTTTAGTGCGAATTTTATCTAATGTATCCACCACCAGTCGGCCGCCAAAACCTCGGAATTCTATATTTTTAAGTGCCATTGCTTCTTTTACCGTTTTGTCTCTTTTAATTGAGTAAGGAGTGTAGTCAGCTGTGTAGTATATGGCTTCAGCGTTTGCCTCAGCTGCAAGAACTGCTAACTCTTCGGATGGCTCTCCATCTCTAATGACAAGATCGGCACCTAATGATTGCAAACTTTTTTTAAGATCCGCCAGACTCTCTAATAAAAAGCGGTTTCTATTCGAGCTCGCATGATCACCAGCTAAAAGCGTTGTATTCAGTATAAAAACAGGTATAACATGGTCACCATTTTGCGCTGCCGTTGAAAGTGCAGGATGGTCGTGAACTCTTAGGTCATTTCGGAACCACACGATTATATTCATAAGTGTATTATACGTTAGTCATACTTCGCTATAAGTATGACTATAGTATTTGTTCGATTATTTCGAGCAGTTCAGGGAAATGTTTGTAACTTGGGTTAAGTTCGGTATTGAAATGGCCCTGGCCTTCAAAAGTAATCAGATCACCAGCTGTCTGTTCTTTGAGATACTCCGCGCCTTCCATTGGGCAGTACGGGTCGTCATCGGAGTGGATAAATGTAAAGCTAGGGCATTGTTGCTTGATCTTACTGAAATCGAAAGGCTCTTTAAAAAGGTTACTCAAAGATTCCCACCCAAGATCATCTCTGAACGCACTTACCAAAATAGCTGCTCTTATAACAGAGTTGGCTGGTAGATACTGCAGCAGGTGCAAACTTTCAACCGCACCCGAAGAGTGACCTACTATGATAGTCTCCTTATCATATATGAAATCTTTGTTTGAAAGGAGGAACTTGGTATAAATCTTTGGATCTGGTTTTTCAGCATGCGGCAGCTGAGGCAACCAAACAGTGTGGCCTTTACCGATGAGGGCACCTTTTAGCCACATGAACCAGTTTTGCTCTGGAGAACCATTGGTACCATGAAGGATTAAGAATCTCATGATCTAATCATAACAAACAAAAAAGACTTCCCGAAAGAAGTCATTTAAGCATAAGCAAATTGGCAGGGCGTACAGGGCGAGTATAGAACTTTAATAGGGGTGGACGAAGACGCAGATGATGTAAAAAAGACACAGACTAGCTTGCTTGCGCATCCCAGGGCAGCTCACCAGCATTGATAGCACGCATATCACGAACCATACGTCGTGGACGCCATGCATTGCCAATACCACGCATTACTAGCTTGATTGTTGTTTCACGATCAACAAGGGGCAATTCCAAATCAACTGTTGGACTCTGGTCAATGCTGGATTGGTCATACTGTTCTGCTGGATCATTCTCCATTTTGAACTCCTAAGTTATGTCAAATATTGTGTATACATATCATATAACGAATTATTGGAGATATAAAGCACTTACGCTTATTTTGACTACGTGGAATTGAACTTAATTAACAGATAGGATTTTACAAGTGAATATATTATTGCAAAATAACGTTAATAAC
>JAYTSU010000004.1:0-35417 GCA_043745485.1 Candidatus Saccharimonadota bacterium | reverse complement strand
AAAGTGCAGAACCTTACCGCTCGACTTGCATGTATTAAGCATACCGCCAGCGTTCATCCTGAGCCAGGATCAAACTCTCCAAAAAAAAGAATCTGTTCATAGCATCAGTCGAAACTGACTTTGAGATATTCCAGGTCAAGCCCGGATATCTCGTTAAAAAAACAATTCAAAAAAACTGACGTTGATTTGCACTATCTAAGTTTTTAAAGATCATACGCAGATTTCAGAGACAACTGAGGCCGTCTAAGAAGTACTTTTCCAAAAGCCAAATGTTAGGATTACTAAGCGAAAAAGGTAAAGAGTGCGAAGGCGTATCTAAATGATACGTCGACAAGCTTCTTATCTTTTGCAGCAAGCAAGGCTGACATTTGGTCGGAAAAGTGCTTTTTAGACGGTCTCTAATAGAACCTCTTAAAAACGCTCATCCAATCTTACCCGTTAACTACTGATACGTCAAGGCCTTTTATGACGATTATTATTGTGACTAAAACCTGTCATATTTCCATTAGTAACTTTATATGCGATTATCGCTTAGCTTTTAATTTTGCTAAATGTTAGTGCAACAATCCATGTATGAAAGCCGATTGTTGGGAGGATTTCGCCTAACGGGGCTATGCCTTTCGTAAACACAAACAGGCCGATACCGACTACGAAGGTGAGTAACTCAAACCTAAATAAATTCTTATACAGATTAAAATAGATCGATTTTGTTTGAGATTGATAGAATCTTCGAGTCAAGAGTGGTAAGGAAAAGGCCAAGACAAACGCGGCTATTGTATGGGTTAGATGCGAATAACCATGCCCCTCAAATTTAAAAAGCGCAGCTGTTATCTGTCCCAGCTGACCAATGATTAAGTATAAGAAAAACTTATTCTTGACCTTAAAAACCTTGTTTACGTAGTGACCAAATACAATAAACAGCACTGCACTAATAAGCAGCCCATAGGTAAATAGCCCTGCGCTTGCCGGGTCTGTACCGAGATAACTAATAGGACGCTGGTCAATAAGCCCAAGGCCAGTGCGCAACATCCCCACGCCAACGGATGACCAAAGCACTATGATGCCAGCAAAACCACTATATTTTTGGAGCCATTTTACGCTGTTAAACATATGACTATCATAGCAGCCTCATTGCTCAATCCAACTAGGCTTCAGAAGTTGGTTTGGTGGCGGCAACTTCAGGTGAGCCGTCGTCTTCTACTTCTTCAACGTCGCCTTCTAGGCTTGTGTCGATGAGGGCCAATGACGCAACGGAGTCGCCCTCATTAAGACGCATGATGCGTACGCCTTGGGTTGCGCGGCCGAGTTCTGGGATGTCCTTGAGGCCAAGGCGGATGGTCTGACCAGAGTTAGAGATAATGATTACCTCATTAGCGTTTTCGGTCAGAGTCTTAACGCCCATCAATGTTCCCGTCTTTTTGTTTACGATGGCAGAACGGATACCGACGCCACCACGAGCATGTGCTGTAAACTGGCTAACCTTAGTGCGCTTGCCGTATCCAAATTCCGAGATGACAAACACAGATGAGTTATCTTCGACAATATCCATACCAATCACTTGGTCACCGGCTCGGAGGCGAATACCGCGGACACCACGGGATGCGCGGCCCATCGGACGGACATCTTTTTCGTGGAAGCGAATTGCCTGGCCCTGGGATGTACTGATGACCGTCTCGTTATTACCGTTTGTCATACGTACCCACTTAAGCTCATCACCTTCGTCAAGATTTATGGTGATGAGACCAGAGTTCCGTACGTTCTGGTATTGCTCAAAAGGTGTCTTCTTAACAACACCCCTAACAGTACACATCATCATGTTGCCATCTTTAGTAAGCTTGCTGACGTTGATGACTGAGCTCACTTCTTCTTCTGGTTGAAGTTGTAACAGGTTCACGATTGCAACTCCCTTAGCGTTCAGGCCAACTGCTGGGACTTCATAAGTCTTGAGCCTAAATACCCTACCCTTGTTGGTAAAGAACAAGAGGTAGTCATGTGTTGATGCATTTACAACGTGCTCGATAACATCTTCTTCACGCGTTGCCATTCCTCGTCGACCCTTGCCACCACGTCCCTGCTTTTTATAGTCGAGTATCGAACTACGCTTGATATAGTTGTTTGCTGTAAGCGTCACAACAACTTGCTCGTCAGGAACGAGGTCTTCGTCGCTGAGCTTGTTTAGCTCATTAGCAATCACCTGGGTACGGCGCTCGTCACCAAAACGTTCTTTCATATCCTTAAGCTCAGCCTTAATAATCTTAAGGATCTCTTTTTCGTTACCAAGGATAGCTTCTAACTTTCCAATTAGTTTAAGAAGCTCAGCAAGCTCGTCCTCAATCTTCTGGCGCTCCAGCCCTGCAAGTGCACGGAGCTGCATTGCGAGAATGGCTTTTGCCTGGATTTCAGACAGGTTAAACTGCTTCATCAAGGCATTCTGTGCAATTTCACTGGTCTGGCTGGCACGGATAGTCTTGATAACTTCATCAATATGATCAAGCGCAATCTTCAAACCCTCTAAGATGTGAGCACGGTCTTTGGCCTTACGTAGCTCAAATTCAGTTCGACGGCGTACAACGTTCTGACGATGCTTAATGTGCTCTGCAATGATGTCCTGCACGCCCAGGACGCGTGGCTGGATGCCGTCAATCAGTGCAAGCATGTTGTAGTGAAAGGCAGTCTGAAGCGGCGTCATCTTATAAAGTTGGTTCAGTAGCTTCTTTGGATAGGCATCTTTTTTAAGATCAATCACAATCCGCACAACGCCGCGGGCCGTTTCATCGCGTATATCAGAGATACCGGAAATCTTTTTCTCATGTACGAGCTCGGCTATCTTCTCAACGAGTCCTGCTTTATTAACCGCATATGGGATTTCGGAAATTATAATACGGGTGCGACCCTTGTTAGTCTCTTCGATGTTGGCGATACCACGGACAACCACACCACCTCGGCCCGTCGCGAAAGCCTGACGGATAGAATCACGACCGTAGATGATTCCGCCAGTTGGAAAGTCTGGACCCTTAATGTGCTCCATTATCTCATCAAGTGTGATTTCTGGGTTATCTATTTGGGCAATAGTGGCGTCACATAGCTCATTTAAGTTATGTGGTGGTATATTTGTGGCCATTCCGACAGCAATACCCACTTGCCCGTTCAGTAGCAAGTTTGGCAACTTGGCCGGTAAAACCTCTGGTTCTTGCAAAGATCCATCGAAGTTGTCACGGAAGTTGACTGTATCTTTGTCGATATCTTCGACTAGCGCCTCGGAGGCGCGGGTCATGCGGGCTTCGGTGTAACGATAAGCCGCTGGCGGATCGCCGTCCATGCTGCCGAAGTTACCCTGGCCATCTACCAGCATATAACGGGTTGCGAATGGCTGGGCTAGACGCACCATGGAGTCATAAATAGCAGTGTCACCGTGCGGGTGATACTTACCCATAACTTCACCGACAATCTGGGCGCTCTTGGTATGACGTCCACCGGCACGCATGCCGTTTTTGTCCATGACATACAAGATACGGCGGTGCACTGGCTTGAGGCCGTCTCGTACGTCCGGCAAAGCACGGGCCACAATAACAGACATAGAATACTGCAAATAGCTGGTTTCCATCTCATCTTCAACTGAGCGCTGCACGGTAATACGTGAGTGATTAAGAGGATCAATAAGTTTAAATCGGTCTGCTGCGTCTGCCATTATACTGGTACCTCTGTTAATTCAGGCTTTGCTGCTAATTCTTCGTAGCGGGCATACTGACCTTCAATATGAAAAACCGCATCTCGTACTGCTTCTTCTGCGGCAACTGCTTCAGCACAAGGTTCTAAATGGGCTGGTATTATACCCACGTTATTTCCTCTTCGGTGTCGTTTTGTCGCCTCTATGGCCTTCTCCATTAACCACTCTGAATTTTCTTTGCGTACGTTCAACGTAATAATATCCTGCAATACGTCCACTTCGTCTTTAAATATTGGAGCAAGCGTTTCTTCTCTAGATAGTGCAATTCCCATGCCAAGCGCCTCTAGAAACGAGCGAGTATTCATTGTGTAGGTGTAGGGTGGACTAATATCTGGCACTACCTCAATCATATTGTCGCGCCTCCAAAAAGTTGCTTGCTCACCATGTTGGCCAACGCCATGGAATAGCCCTTTATCTAAGCCCTCATAAAGTTCTTGCCCCGCCTGTTGAAATTGTTCTAGGCTTTTCATCTTACAGCTCCTTCAAATCCTTTTGCATTGGTTGTTAACGGGTTTCGCACGTGAATGCAGTCTGTTCGAATTCTGAGCACCGAAGCGGAGGCGTACTTAAGATACGGTGAGCATCGGAGCACAGGAATTCGGGCAGAATGTGCCACGTGCGTAAACCTGCTCATACGTCCAATTCCTTTACGAACTTAGCGTTGGTCTGAATAAAGTTCTTCCGTGGTTCCACTTCTGACCCCATCAGCTTGTTGAATATAGCGTCGGCTTTTTCAGCATCGGCTACCTTCACTTGTACCAGAACGCGGTTAACAGGGTCCATAGTGGTTTCCCAAAGCTGCTCGGCATTCATTTCGCCAAGTCCTTTATAGCGCGCAATCTGAACGCCTGCCTGCTTAATACGGTCGTCCGTGTCTTCCATCTTGACACCTTTTGCTTTGCGCTCAGCGATTAGACGGTCGATGATGCTGTCACGCTCTTCGTCGGTGTATGCATACTCACGCTTCTTGCCCTGCATGATGGCAAACAGCGGTGGCTGGGCGGCATATAAGTGCCCACCTTCGATAATTGGGTACATGTGTCTATAGAACAACGTCATAAGCAGCGTACGAATGTGTGAACCGTCGACATCGGCATCGGTCATTATAATGATGCGCTCATAACGGAGCCCTTCCATATCAAACTGCTCGGCAATTCCCACACCCATGGCCTTTATAAGGTTCAGGATTTCTTGGTTAGCAAGCATTTTGTCCAGGCGGGCGCGTTCAACGTTGAGAACTTTACCACGGAGCGGCAAAATAGCTTGGAACTGGCTGTTACGTCCTTCCTTGGCAGATCCACCGGCTGAGTTGCCTTCCACAATGTAGAGTTCAGCCTGGCTGCGGTCTTTGGTGGCACAGTCAGCAAGTTTACCGGGGAGACCCGAACCGTCCAAAGCACCTTTGCGGATAATATTCTCACGAGCTGCGCGGGCAGCCTTACGGGCACGAGCTGCAATTGTTGCTTTTCCTACAATAAGCCGTCCAATTGCCGGATTTTCTTCAAGATAATAGTTAAGATATTCAGCGAAAACTTTTTCTACATAACCACGTACTTCTGGGTTGCCAAGCTTGTTCTTTGTTTGGCCTTCAAACTGCGGGTCAGGAATTTTGACGAGAATTACAGCGGTCAGTCCTTCGCGTGTGTCTTCGCCGCTAAGGTTTTCGTCCTTTTCTTTGATGATACCCTGCTTGCGGCCGTAGTCATTGATAACGCGGGTCAATGCAGTGCGGAAACCGACCAGGTGCGTACCACCGTCTGGCGTCAGTACATTGTTTGCGAACGGCTTCACTAATTCGTTAAAAGTGTCGTTGTACTGCAAGGCAATTTCAACAACACCGTCTCCAATTTCCTTTTCGACATAAAACACTTTGTCGCCAACAGTTTCTTTGCCCATGTTGAGGTGACGAACATAACTTTGGATACCGCCTTCAAAATAAAAGCTCTGACGCTCACCAGTTCGTTCGTCGATAACGGTGGTCTTAATACCCTTGGTCAGATATGACTGGTGGCGGAGATAGTCTACAACCCAGTCATAACTAAAGTCTTCCATCTCCTTAAAAATGCTGTCATCAGGATAAAACGTGATGCTTGTGCCCGTTTGGTCTGTTGCTTCGCCCTTCTTGATAGGGCTATCAGGTGCACCGCGGTGATAACTCTGTCGATAGACATGACCTTGACGGCGTACTTCAGCGTGTAGTTCGTTTGACAACGCGTTAACTACACTCGATCCCACCCCGTGAAGACCAGAAGAAACTTTATAACCACCACCGCCAAACTTACCACCAGCGTGCAGCACTGTCAGCACTGTTTCTAGGGCCGACAGACCGGTCTTGGCCATCTTATCAACGGGGATGCCACGACCATCATCTTCAACCTTAATACCATTGTTTGGCAACATAGTTACAACCACTTTGGTCGCATGCCCAGCAATCGCTTCGTCTATAGAATTATCGGCAATTTCTTTAATGAGGTGATGCAGACCCTCAGTACCTGTGCCACCAATGTACATACCAGGACGCTTACGAACTGGCTCCAACCCCTCAAGCACTTGAATAGCATCAGAACTATAATCGGACTCTTTGGAAGATTTACTCATGCTTGGCTCCTTGTTCAAAAACAGTTATTTCTGGCTGCAAAGCTACAGAGAACTTCGCGATGTAGTACTCTCTACCTCTTGTCGTTCTCTGTGCTTTTCGCTCAGAACTAATAAGTTTTTGCTCCAAGCTTCCAAACATGAGTAAATCTTTAGCCACGTGTCATTTCCCCTCTTTAAAACCCTGTCATCAATCTGTTAATAGTATAAACCGAAACTGGCATTTCTGCAATGGGTAGTAGACATTTAACGTTAATCTTAACTGATAAAACAACGTTTTACTGTTTGAACGGATGTTTGTTGTTTTACATCCAATAGCACGTCTAAGGCCCTCTAAAACGGTCAGGATGCCCTCACCACTGTTACTTTGATATTATATTTAAAGTAACAAAACCGTATTATCAAAACATATATCCTTGATAAATAACTTGTATTTTTATCAACGGTTATGATTAAATAAGCACGAACACTTTATTTATCAACTAAAAATAACAAAAAAGCTGGACACAAAATGTTTAAAAAACTCATCAGCAATCTACCATTTAATCCGAGCCTCCTCGGACAAGTGAGTTTTTATACCAAACGCCTTAAGCAGGAACAAGCCATCCGCCGATTGGGCTTTTTGTTTATGGCTCTCGCCATGGTTATTCAGATGTTTGCGGTACTCGCCCCACCCCAGAAATCGCTGGCTTACAGTACTGATTACATCGCTCCAAATGGTTTTAGCACCAAACAACAGGTCTTGGCTGCTTGGGACAATCCGAGCAGTGACATTCAAGCAATCTATAGCCGTTTTGGCGTCACACGTGATGAGATTGTCAATCTGTCACAACCCGTCAGCATCAACAGTGGTGCCGACGATCTCTGGACAACTGGTCGGACGTCACTGTCTGCAGTTAGTAAAGCGGGCAGCATTAAGCAAGAATACAAAGATAGCGAATTCCCCGTTATTATCGGCACTACAACAATCTATGTACGTAACCTCAAGGCATGGGACATCGTCAACCCAACCAACAATTATAACGCTTTTGAAGGTGTTAAGCCCGACGGCAGTAAGTTCTGGATATTGATGACCTGTGGTAATTACACCCAAGTACACCCACCACTCCAGCCAACCCCAACACCAACACCTACTCCTACTCCGACACCTACTCCAACTCCACTCTTGAATCCTGCCGTAGATGTGCGTAAAACCATCGACGAACCAAACCGTACCCTGAAGCCTGGTGATACATATACCTACCGCTTCGAGTATCGTAACTCTGTCGCCGGCTCCGCTAATGCCGAAAACGTCGTACTTACGGACAACTTTGACCTCGACCACTATATATTAGTAAACTCTACAGCAAATTTTGCTCTAAACGGTAAGGTAGGCAGTATTAACCTTGGATCTGTAGCCTACACAGACGGTAGCTGGAAGACTGCAGCGGTCTTAACAGTTAAGCTTAAAGATACCGTACCAAACGGCCAGATTATCTGCAATGCAGCCAGCCTATCCGCTAGCAACGCTCCTTCAGTAAGCACCGATGCCCAAGCATTATGTGTAAACGTGATCGTACCATGTGTAAACGACGCCTCATTGCCAGCAACGGACAGCCGTTGTCACCCTGTAGTTGTCTGTACTCTTACGCAGTCAGATATAAACCGTACAACTAAGGAAAGTACGCTAACTACAACCGCTACTTCAAGCTATGAACCACTAACACATGTTGTAAGTTATGCATATAACTTTGGTGATAAGACAAATAAGATCAACAACAATGTTACCTATACAGATGTAGTTAAGCATACCTATGCCGACGGCAACTATAGTGCTACCGCCACGGTGAATTATTACATCGGCACCAACAAAGCCGACAGCCACACTGCGACATGTGTAGCCGATGTCGAGACAAAGCCAGATCAGCCGCTTACACCAAGCAAGTCAGCTCAGAACATAAGCCAAAAGCTTAACCAAACAGATACCGAGAAAACAAAAGCCAACGCTGGCGATGTTATTGAATACAGTATCGCTATCCACAATAGTTACAATTACGACCGCGCTAACTACACTATCAGTGACTCCATTGGTGATGTGCTGGAATATACTGACCTCGACACCAGCTTCTTTACGCAACAAGGTGGCAGCTTTGATAGCGGCGCCAAGACAGTCAACTGGACAGGTCAGACCGTTAAGGCAAACAGCACAATGGTTAAGAAATTCCGCGTGACCGTTAAGAATCCTATCCCTACCACCAACCAACCAAGTCAGCTCACAACTAGCTATGACTGTGTCATCAGTAACAAGTATGGTGACGAAGTATCGATCCCAATCAACTGCCCACCGGCAAAGACGGCCGAATACTTGGCTACTACCCTGCCTAACACCGGTCCTGGAACCAGTGTGATGATTGGTGCGGTCATGATGGTCGTCGTTGCCTACTTCTTCTACCGATCACGCTTGCTCGCTAAGGAGCTGGACCTGGTGCGCGTCGAATATTCAATGGGAGGAGGGTTCTAATATGGGAGAAAAAGTCTACAAACATCATAGCCACGAACAAGAACGGGGTGGTCATGAGCTAGAAGACCACAGCAAAGAGATTTTGGAGAAGCTGGCTGAAAAAGGCCGCGAGTCCGAGCAGGCACACGCCGAAAAGGTCAAAGAAACTCTGGAAGATATCCGGGCTGAAGCTTTAGATAAGTCTCAGTCCTCCGAAGAGATGACCCTGAGTCAAGAAGAGTCGGTCGAAGAGCCCGATGCTCCCCTGTTGGTTAATGCAGACCTCAAGAACATTAAGTACAGGCGGACGCTTCAGAGTGTTCGCAAAGACCTAAAGCCAACCGAACGAGTATTAAGCAAGGTTATTCACAACCAAACTGTTGATGCAGTATCAGAGGTAGCTGGCAAGACCATTGCCCGCCCGTCAGGTTTTCTTACTGGAGCCATCTTTGCTTTTGTTGGCAGTTCTGTGTACTTGTGGCTAACCAAACATTATGGATACCAGTATAATTTCTTGTTTTTTGTCATGCTTTTTGCAGCTGGCTTTGGTATTGGCTTGCTGGTTGAAGGCGCTCTCCGCTTGGCTCACCGCAAATCTCACTAGTCAGTGGTGCGTAGGTCTGTGGCCGTTGTATAGGCCATCTAAGGCGCAGCACCAGCTTGATTGGTCATATTGCCGTCTTGGTCGATAAATATAGTGTCGCCGGTCTGTAGGTGGCTAGGATCCTTTGGTGCCGCTGCCTTGCTTTCACTAAGCCCCTGCCTAAGTTCTTTGGCTATATTGGCGACCTCCTGCTGCTCGATCTCATTGCTCGTAATGTTCTTGCCTGGCTCAGCCATAAATGCCGCTTGATGCGCAGGAGTTACAACTGTAGTAGGAGCTGGTACTGAGTCAGTTGGCAGAACTTGTGTGGCAGGTTGTGTGAGCGCTGCATTATCTCCAGAAGCAATTGCCGGAGATATGGTCGGAAACTGAGCAGGCGCCGGCGCTGTTGAAGGTTGACTTGGGTTATGAGTAAACGGATTCGGAATTGCATTATTCAGCGTAGGAGCTGAAGCCGGTATACCAAACGGATTGGGTGGCATAGGTGGTTGTGGAACGGCCGGCGCTGCAGGCATTTCATCAGGAGCTGGTGTAGCAGGTGCAGTAGGTGTCGCTGGAGCAGCGCCAAAAGGTTGCGGTGTCACGATTGGACGAGCTGGTTGGTTATTACGGCGGCTGAGCCAGTCGTCAAGCAAAGATGCAGGCTTTGCGGCCGCCTGGGCAACGGGAGCCGGTGCATTACCAAATGGGCTTTGTGCACTTGGGAGTGCCCCGTTGGCGGGTGCTACTGGGGCTGCACCAAACGGCGAACTGCCAAAAGCGGGCTTAGGTGGCTCATTGGTTTTGAGGCGTTCAAAAATCTCAGCCTCAACTTGCGCACGGGGACGCCCATACTTGGCGGCACTCAACTGCTTAAGGGCATTAAACAGATGGGTGTTTTCTTTGCCAAGTGGTGGCAAACTAGCCATGCTAAATGCCTGACTTGGTACACCGCCGATAAGCATGCGGACAATAGCATTGTGATTTGGCACACGCTGGAGGTCGCTGCTGTCAAAAACTGGGGCAAAGTATTTGGCCAAGAATTCAGCGTCATTGGTACCAACGCGGAAGCTAATAACCGTACCAATGTTTCCAAAGACTGCATCGCGGATTTCATCTGTTAGCTGGGTTGTAAATTGGTTGGCAACGATGAGGTTGAGGTGATATTTTCGAGCCTCACTCAAGATGGTTGCAAAGCTGTCGGTACTAAAGTTCTGGAACTCATCAACATACAGACTAAAGTCCACGCGCTCATTCTCTGGTATATTGGCCCTACTCATAGCCGCTGCCTGGAACTTCATAACAAAAATCATACCGAGCAGCTTGGAGTTCAACTCACCTGTCCGACCCTTACTGAGGTTTACGAGCAAAATCTTCTTATTGTCCATAACGTCACGCATGTCGAATGCGCTCTTGGTCTGACCAATTATATTACGCATCATGGTGTTGCTTAAAAAGGCGCCGAACTTGCTCACAAACCAGCTTTTTACTTCACCGAACTCGTTACTGCGTTGTGATGCTGGCATTTCTTTGAGCCAGAAGTCCCTAACTGTTGGGTCGGTTACATGTTGGAGCTTCTGCTGGACATACTGATTGTCGTTAAAGAGTTTTGGAATGTCGATGAAGGTGCCACCACCGGGGTCAGCCATAATGGTGAGTGCTGCATTGCGGAAGAGACTTTCGTAACGTGGCCCAATGATGCCTTGATGCTGCGGGTCATAAAGCTTATAAAGCATGTTGATGGTTTCTTGAATCAAGAAGTCTTTTTGGTCTTCGTCGGTAAACTCGAAGAGGTTTAGTCCAAGCGGATAATCCATCTCGGCTGGGCTAAAATAAATAACGTCTTCAGTACGTTCCCGTGGGACCATTGCCAGCAAGCGCTCGGCAGTATCACCGTGTGGATCAATAAAGGCAAAGCCTTCCCCAGCAATCATGTCTTGGAGCGCCATGTTCTCAAGCATGGTTGACTTACCCGTACCAGTTTGTCCTACAGCATAGATATGACGGCGGCGATCTTCTGGATCAAGGTTGATGCGCTTCTTGGTGCCCCTGAAAAGGTTATACCCAAGCATCATACCCTTGTCAGAGATGTTGCGCGGACCATCAACTTGCTTGCTAGCCTGACGCTCTAACTGGCTGGTAGGAATGCTCTTCTCGTCTGGAAAGTGGAATATGCCAGCCAACTCAACCGAGTTTAAAATGTTTTGATTAACCTCGGTTGGAAAAAACCGCATAATATATGCGGTCACAAAGCTTTCGATGTCACGTGCCGGCGTAAATTTAAAACCATTCTTACCTGGCGCGTCAAATAAGGAAAAGCTGGCAACGACATTATTAAGGATGCTGTGGGCACGCTGAGAGATGTTACTGCTAGCTACGACGCGGATCATAACTTCAAAAGCTGGGTATCGGGTTTTATCTTCAATGGCATCAATCAAAGACTGCTCTAGTGCAGAAAGTTCGTGCTTTTCTTCTGGCTTACCGTCCTTGTGTTCTGGCGCTTTAAACGGAGCAGTCGCCAGCGCTTTACCAAGATTCATGACAGCAGCCCCACCACCACTCTTCTTTTTATCACCTTTACGCTTCTTGTTGGCGAGTGCCGTAGACTTCTTGCGCCACGAGCTGTCAGTTGGGCGCATCATAATCTGTATCCCGGCACCGTCTTCTTTATCTAATGTTGACATGGCATTGAGCAGCGTCTGCATGGCATCCCGCTTGAGCTCAAGGTAGGTGGCGATTGGATAGGAGAATTCTTCCTTCAATGACAACTCACCACCGATTGTGCCACTCATCTTACCAACTGGGCTAAAGATATTATGCTCGGCAACTTCTTCAAGGCGAGCCGATGGATATGCGCTAACAATTGCCTGTTGGACAATGTCGACCATGCTCACAGGTACGGCAGCATAAAAATGCACAAAGCCCTTGGTGCCAATTATTTCAAAGCTAAAATGCCGCTGGCCATAAAACTTACTCTTAAAGCTCTTTTTAAAAGTGTCGGCAATGATGTTGTAAAGGATCATTGCCTTAGAAATGTTTTCTTCTGTTACATCACGAACATCACGAGTACCACCCTCTATATCGTCGCTTGGCGGTGGCAAATGAATAAGGAGTGGGACCATTTTAAGTCCCCGTTCATAGTTCTTCTGCTCTCTGAGTGTACGGCGGGAATGGAGATACAAAAACATGCCAACCGTGGCAAGAATGATAAGCAGCACGACGATGATAATAATGACGCTCATCTACTTCTCCAACTATTGTTAGAACTATTTACAATAGTGCAATTTGTTCGAAAACCGAGTACCGAAACGGAGTGTACATCAAAAAGTACATGAGTATCGGAGCGCAAGTTTTCGGGCAAAGTGTGCATTGTAAATTGTTCCCGTTTATTTCTCATCTAACTTAATTTCTTTGCCATATCGCTTCTGCATATAGTCAGCTTTAAAGCGATTCATCTCTTTATTTTGGTTGTAAGGATCACTACGAGTTTGGGCAACGATAGCTTTTGCCTTTTCTACCCATTCTTTTTCTATAAGGTCTAGATCGTCAGCAACTGCGGGTGTTGCAATTGGTGTTTGAGGAGGTGCTGGGATGGTTGAAGGCTGGAAAATAGGAGGCCCTACAGGTGCTGACGCACCGCTAGTAGTGCTAGTTGGTATTGGAGCACCAATTGCGGGCATGGTTTCAGGAGCCGAAGCTTGGTGCTCTGCACGAGCTACAGTCGGTATCATATTGGCGTTTGACTGTTGTGGCGGCATTTCGAAACTGCCCTGGTTTTGTGCTTGTGGATCCATAACTTATGTAATTATAGCAAAATTCATCTTATATAGCAGTACAGAAAGTCTATACGGTGACAGTTGATATACGAAAAACCGACCCCTACAAGTGGGCCGGCTTTATAACTACAGTGAGACCGTAAAAGAAGCAGAATTACGGGCTCATTGCGTGCCCACCAATGAAGCGCGGCTAAAGTAAACTGCCAGTCCTCCAATAAAGAGCACCGACAAGAATGCATCCTTGCCTGTTAGTTGGCCGAGTGAAGCAAGTAACAGCAACAAGACAGGCGCACTGGCAAGTACGCCGCTCATTAAGCGTTGTTTAGCTTTTGGCACTTCAGTAAATGCACTGAGTGTGCTGAGCGCAAGTCCAAATAAAATGAAAAATACTAGTACCGGGGGCACGAGGAGTAACGGCGCAGAAAGTTTCCGCGGGTCAGTGCTTATAACAAACAGGCATAAAAATATCGCGCTAAGCAGCACGAGTGATAATTTTTTTTGCCGGTAGAATTTATTCATTTTATTTGTGTTCGCTTTTTTAGTTTATTTCGTAACTATTCTTTGCGTTTTCTTTTATATTTTTCTGACATTTTGTATTCCTTTTTTTAAAAAAACTTAGAAGCTAGGACGATAAAACCGCCCGTAAAAATTACTGTATGGCGCTTATCGTCCGTAGCTTTGACTGACCGCTCGATGCACCTTTAGGGGGCACTGAGCGCTATTTCAGGAGCTTTGTTGCCTGTTTAAGGCATCTAGCTTTTTTGTTGGTAAGTTTTTATTTTTTGGCTTACTCGACCAGCATACGCCTTTAGATGCATCAGGTCAACATAAACGTTGTAGTAAATATAAATATAAAGAGTTGAGGAGGTAATATTTATCGTAGTAATATTTATAACATTTCAATTTTAAACTAAAATACGAACATATGTTTGCCCCTAATTTACTATTTTATACTACTCATAACCACGGCTTTGCTCGTATCCTTTTACTACCCCGGAAGGACAAAAAGTGCCACACGTTCACTATCATTTTTTCACATAATATTGATTTTTGATTGTGGCTCCAGGTGGGTCATTTGTGGATGGATATGAGTAAATACTGTCGCATATTTGCGTAATATATTCATGCCCTACCTTGCCATTAAGTCAACTATACAGTGCACGATAAATCGTTCTCAGCCAGTGTTCGTATTTTTACGCATATTAAAGATCTTATGGCGTGGTAATTTCACATCTTCGGCACGCTAAATGCTTTCATGAATTACTAGCCTGCGACATGAAACATGCCATATTTTAGCGCACTATCCACGAATACCGTGGTGCGCAGCCAAGCTTAATTACCACATACCAACTGTACAGGCAATATTAAACTCTGACGTAAGCTTAGCCTGCTGTTCTGATTATTTTTATCTCCTTACATAATTGAGAGGTCTTAGTTAAAGACTTTTCTGAATCATAAGTTGCCTGACAATAAATTATTTCTGTATATAACCCAGGTTATTACGAACCTCCAAAAAACATACTACGTGGGTAAAATTGACATTACCCATCATAGTTAGATGTAGGACACTAAAATCTTTAGTTGTACTCAGCTTAAACACAGTTTCAGGCATTACTTATGTCTACTTATTTAGGTTATCCACTATTCTAAAAACGAACTTTTGTATGCTTTATCACCTGTGAGAAATCTAACATTGCTCATGTAGGAAGTTATACACAGAAATATAAGCAAAAACATGTTGACAGCCTTCTCGGGTGTGTATAAGATACATTCAGTACTTGAATAAATAAAGTACTCAAAAACAAAAAAGAACTTCGGTGATAACAGTTTCTCGCAAGCTGTTATCACCACCAAAATTAAAAACTCGAAAAGCTAAAAAACAAAACTAACATTATCCACCAAAAAAGAACCGCCAAGCAAAAAGCTGGCGGTTTTTCTATATATACCCTACTAATCCTGCATATTTTATATACTGCCTACGCTTGCATATACTACAAGTAGTATTACAATCAGCCGCAATATGGGAACTAAAGTACGTAGCTTTATTGATTCAGGATTTGGTGGGACGCTGGTGGATGTCGAATGCCATATCAGCAACAACCTGCCGAACATTGTGATTGTTGGCATAGCCAATAAGGCCGTCGACGAGGCCCGCGAGCGTCTACGTGGCGCATTTACTAACAGTAAGCTTAATCTCCCACGTAAGCGCATCACCATTAACCTAGCACCTGCTGACATCCCAAAGGATGGCAGCAGCTTTGACCTAAGCATTGCCGTTGCTATTTTATGCACCAGTGGGCAGATTGCAGCCAGCGAAGACATTGAAAAGTCGGTGATCTTTGGAGAGCTGGGCCTCGACGGCACAGTACGCAGCGTGCGCGGCATTATTGGCAAAATCCTGACTGCTAAAAAACACGGTGTGATGCAGTTTATTATACCGCTTGGCAACCTGCCACAGGCCCAGTTGGTTCCCGGCATCACGGTTATTCCTGCGACGATATTGGGCGAATTCTATCTGTCTGCTACCTCTAACGGTTTTTATAAAGTTGAAACTGGTGACGGCATGGTGGACGAATCAGCTACAGCTGAAGAGTATGAGCTGGATTTTAATGATGTTATTGGACAGTACCAAGCAAAAAGAGCTTTAGAAATAGCTGCTGCCGGCCAGCATAACGTGTTACTTAGCGGTGCGCCGGGTACCGGTAAAAGCATGCTTGCGAAAGCACTGCCGAGCATTATGCCCAGACTTACCCGCGATGAAATGCTGATAGTAACGCACTTGCACAGCCTCGCACACAACCAGTTTGAAAAAATTATGTCTTCGCGGCCGTTCCGTGCGCCACACCATAGCGCCAGCAATGTCGCGGTCATTGGCGGTGGGTCAAACCCGCGTCCCGGAGAAGTGTCTTTGAGCCACAGCGGCGTACTTTTTATGGACGAGCTCCCAGAGTTTAACCGCAGTACAATCGAGACATTGCGCCAGCCGTTAGAAGATAAGACCATTACCATTTCACGAGCAAAAGACACTATTACCTATCCTGCAGACTTTATCCTCATAGGTACTAAAAACCCTTGTCCTTGTGGGTTTTATGGCACCGGCCGCGAATGTATTTGTGCGCCGCATATGATTACGCAATATGAAAAGAAGCTTAGCGGACCGATTTTAGATCGTATAGATTTGTATGTAGACGTCGAATCAGTCGACCATGCAAACCTTTTGGCCTTAAAATCGGGCGAAGAACCAAGCAAAACCGTCGCGATACGTGTCCTGGAAGCCCGCCAACGACAAACAAAACGGAAAACCAATCATGGCAAGCTTAACGGCTCACTGGGCAGCCGTGACGTCAAGCAAGCCGCACAGTTAACTCCTGAAGCTAAGCAGCTGTTAGACAGTGCCGCCTTAAAGTTACAACTGAGCGCGCGGGCATACATGCGCAGCGTCAAAGTCGCCCGCACCATCGCTGACCTCGACAACTCTGACAAAGTCGGCACTAAACATGTCGCCGAAGCTTTGCAGTACCGCCCCCGCCACATAAGTACCAGCATGATAGCCCAAGAGAATATTGGCGCACGCTCAGCTGCGTAAGTTTATTGACCTCTATTGCTCACTCTGTTACAATTTGAGTCAAATGTTTAGCAACTTTTAATAAGGAGATGTTCTATCAGTAAGTTTACTCGGATTAATACGCAAATACGGGCGAATGAATTAAGAGTTTTAGATGAACACGGTGAAAACTTAGGTGTAATGTCACGCTCCGAAGCATTACGGGCAGCTCAGGACGCGGGCTTGGACTTAGTTGAAGTTTCGCCTGATGCCAACCCTCCGGTTTGTAAGATTGTCGATTATGGCAAATACAACTACCAACGCACTAAGCAGCTTCAAAAGAACAAGCGTGGCGTGAAGGTACAAGAAGTTAAACAAATGCGCTTTGGTCTCAAAATCGGTGAGAACGATATGGCAGTCAAGCTCCGTAAGGTACAAGGCTTCTTGGATGATGGCGATAAGGTTAAGATTGCCGTTGTTTATAGGGGCCGCGAGAATGCTCACCGCGAACTTGGCTTTAAGCTTGCAGAACGTCTCATCGACAGCTTTAACGGCACTATTGCCGTAGACTCAGCACCACAGCTCAACGGCAAGCAACTTATCTTCATGATCCGCAGCAACGGCGCCAAGCCAACCCCAAAACCAGAAGAAGCCTAAAAACAGAGTAGACAAACGACGCTCTAAAGTGTTAAAATAATAACTAATAAGCTTCTAGCCAGTATTTATTAATTGGCCAGATGCAAAATAATGAGAGCGGAAAGAAGAATAATCATGCCTAAACTCAAAACTCATAAAGGAACCGCCAAGCGCGTGCGCGTTACTAAAAACGCAAAGATGCTTGTCCGCCACGCAGGTGGCAACCACCTTTTGCAGCACAAATCAGCCAGCCGCAAGCGTGGCTTTGCAGGTATGAAACAAATGACCGGCAAGACTGCAAAAAACCTTAAATTGAACTTAGGAGTCTAATAATGCGCGTAAAAAGAGGCGTAACCAGCCACAAGCGACACCAGAAAATCCGCAAAGCAACCAAGGGCATGACCCTTTCTAACCGCAGCAGCATCCGCCGTGGACGCCAAGCCGTTGTCAAAGGTATGCAGAACGCTACCCGCGACCGCAAACTCAAAAAACGTACCTTCCGCCAGTTATGGAACGCTCGCATCAATGCAGCTGCCCACCTCAACGAAACTACCTATTCTAAGCTTATCAACGCACTCAAAGTTTCTGGCATTACCCTTGATCGCAAAGTCTTGAGTGAATTAGCCGTGAACGAACCAGCAGCCTTTACTGCCGTCGTCAAAGCCACTCAGAAATAATTGGTATGCGGCAAGAAAAAACCGCTCCTATAGGGGGCGGTTTTTTAAATGTCAGACAATCTATAAGCCGGGTTTTGTATCTGACCTAAGTCAAATGCTAATCATCTATCTAGGCTTACAATTGCTTATAAGCTCAAGCGGTTCTTGTAACATGCCTCGGCGGGAAACCTTAATAAGACATATCTCCTTGCAACGTACTGGGTTTACCTGCATCCTACGTCGCCGTAAGATGCTGTGAGCTCTTACCTCACTCGTTTCATCCTTACCCCTGGCCTTACAGCTGGTTGGCGGTATCGTTTCTGTGGCACTTTCCCTGAAGTTTCTTTCGGTTGCTGTTAGCAACAGTACTTCCCTATGCTGCCCGGACTTTCCTCCCTCCCGCGAACGGGACGGCGACTAGCCGAAAATCTGACTCTAATATTATAGCATAATCACATTAAATTGATACCCGTGTAACTTAATGGCGGCGATGACGACGGACATTTTGAGGTACGGACTTATCGTCAATCCCATCAAGGATAGTATTGACCTCAGTATCAGCTAAGCGGTTATACTCCCGTGGGATATGCGTAAACTGCACTTGCTCAAAGCTTGGTAATAATGCCCGTACAGCCTGGTGCACCGGCGTGACTTCTTGATTCTTAATCCTATAAATCCCCTTCATTTGATTGATGACCAACAAGCTGTCCATAAAGACATGTACATATCTGGCACCCATAGCCTGCGCTGCCTCCAGTCCACCTTTCAGGGAATGATATTCCGCTAAGTTGTTCGTTGTAACTCCTAGGTACTTTCCATTCTTTTTTACAACGATATCAGCCATGTCCAAGATGACAAATGCTCCAGCACTTGGGCCGGGATTGCCACGTGACCCACCGTCGGTGAATAACTTTATCTCATTAAGCTTGGGTAGCGGCTTAGAGTCCTCGGCTTCTTTAAGGTGCTTATAGGCCTTATCGATTTCGTCCGCAAGCTGAGTATCTTTTTCTGTTACGCCGCCGGCACTGTGGGTGCGCAACCAGAACTGTACTTTGTTCCACTCATTCAGCCAGCGCGGATGATGGTTGAGTCGCTCGGCAACCATAGCCACCTGCTCCATAAACGTAAACGCCTCCGTAAAGTCACGAAAGACAAACTCTTTGTATAACTCGTTGTTTTTGTTTTGCCACATAAATTCAGTTTACAGCATATAGCTTGTGGTTAACAATGGCCTACAGGTCAAGTAGCAGTGCAAGCTTATGTTTAACTTCTAGCCGCTTAAGTATCGAAATATTGCCCACAGTACGAACAATAATTGAAGGATCGGCGGTAAATATTTTGTCCACCCTTATATAGCTTAAAATTTCGAGCCCATTGCCCTCCATGTCGGCTTTGTTGAGCTGTATCACCCAGTCAAGTTTGTCGCCAGGTATAGAAGTAATCTGACATAATACAGGGTTGCCATAATCCCCAATTGCTAAAACTAATGCGGGCCGGTTCTTGGCATGCGCCAAGTTAGAAAAGGGAAACTTTACAACTACCACCTGACCTATTTCAAATTGGCCCATGCCGCATCTTCTTCAGGGCTATCCCAGAGTTTAGCCAACACCACTTCACTCAACTCCGTTGTAGAAGCTTCGTCATCAACGGGCTGGATCAACAAGCCATCTTTCCGCACCACAAAACGTACTCGGCCTTTAAGCTTGGCTGTTGCTAGAAGTACTTTAGGGATTCTCACCCCTTTTGAATTACCTATAGCTGTAATTTTCGTTTCCATATTTGTCCTTAATGTAATTACATTGTATATACATTACTAAGGATTAGCAAGTATTTAAGGGTATCTAACTATCTGGATCTATATCGGGGTGCAATCTTTCCCGTTCAAGTGTGAGTCTGTAATCTTCTAAAATTCTAGCTTGATCGAAGTAAGGACTCGCAGCTGGATCTTGGATAAACTTACCTGCCTCATCTATAAACCCAAGTTGTCTGATAGCTGAGTTCCTGTACGCAGACAATGCATTTTTAGGCATAAACGAGCCCCAGCCAAGCTCATCAATACTTCCGGTGACATCACCTTTCTCGTTCCTAATAGCAGTATTAAAACTTTTTATCCACGGGAAAAAGTTTTTACACTCCGTAAATAAAGTCACATAACGCGAAACACGTTCCATTTCAATTAATGCAGCTTTAATACCTCCCTTACTTAGTCTCAAAGGATCTACTACTGAGTATTGTTGCGCCAGACTGAAAACATACTCATCCCCTGCCCATACTGGAGAAAGGTACTGGCCAGTATACCAATGCACTACCTCTCTGTCTTGAGGGTTGAGAGCACTAAAATAATCAGTTGCATCCCCATAAGAAAAATCTGGATAACCGCCTAAAACGTCAGTACGTGCCGCTTCTTCGGGAAAGTGTATTGCTAAGATATCTCTCATTTATTAGTAATATTATACCATAAAGTTACTATTTTAATTCGTGGCATATGTTGAAGCTAGTGAGGTAATACTGTAACCGTTTTTATAAGCGTTAGAATTTGTAAGTTTATATCTGGGGTCCCCATAAAACCTGTTTATGGGGCAAAGGTGGGGATCCGGCCGAGACAACCTGGAGTCAAAACTCTAGGTGGGTGCTCGCAAGCATTGACCACGGTCTTTGCCAATATAAAGCTCCCGTATGATAGATATTCAGATTATCATATGGCCGGTACTCCCCAGCCCCTTAATTATACCATTTGAGCTGAGCGGTTTTTTAAAACTTGACGCCTAAAAGCAGGTGCAAAAGACTTTCGTTGAGATGGGCTATTGTAGGACCTATGAACTGATATATGAAGAATATAAAGATGAGTATTGCCGAAAAACCAAGACGCTCAATGCTATACATGACTTTTTGAAGCGGCTCCGGAGCAAACGCATACAATACACGACTGCCATCAAGCGGTGGGAATGGGATCATATTGAATATAAACAGGCCGATATTGATGAGCGTAAATATGACTAAGAAATCTGAAAAATTGTTGCTATAACTAGGAACAAGCCGAAATAGCAACGCAGCTATACCTGCCAGCACGAGATTAGTTAAAGGCCCAGCAACACCAATCAATGCCACACCAAATTCCTCATGTTTTACACGGTTTGGATTAAAGGGCACCGGCTTTGCAGCCATGACTGGGATATGAAACAGGATAAAGCTGACTGCGGGTAATAGAATGGTCATCACAGGATCGATATGTTTGAGTGGATTAAGCGTTAAGCGCCCCTGTTCTTCGGCAGTTGTGTCGCCAAGCCAGTGGCTCGTGAAGGCATGCATGGCCTCATGAATACTCATAGCAATCACTAAAGAAAGCAGTACAAATACGATTTGGAGACCAGTCAAATTGCTTAACATATCCCCTAAAGTATAACAGATAGAGGCTTTCTCGTCTTACCCCTTGACCTCTGGAGCCAAAACAGATACAATAAGTACTTATGAATCGTTGCGAAATTACCGGTAAAGGCAAACAGTACGGCCACAATGTGAGCTTCTCTCAGCGCCATACTCAGAAAATCTGGAAGCCAAACCTCCAGAAGAAGACTTTGATTGTCGACGGCAAGAAAGTCACTATGAAAATTAGCACTCAAGCTATCCGAACGCTCAAGAAAAAAGGCCTGTTAGTTTAAATCTTCTCAAACAGTCTTAGCACCTATCCAGGTGCTTTTTTTATGCTAAGATAAGCCCATGCCACACATCCATGAGCTGTATGACTTTGTCGTAGCCCCTTATATTGTAAATAAAGCACGAGTTTTACTCGTTAATCACCCTAAGTATGGTTTGTGGATTGCGCCAGGAGGTCATATCGAACTGGATGAAGACCCTTTACACGCGTTGCATCGTGAGATACATGAGGAAACAGGATTGAAAGTTGAGCTACTAACTAAAACTGCTCCCGTTAACTTTGACGGTTTTACTTCTTTACCTGTGCCAAACTATCTAGATACCCACAACGCAAACCTGCCACATAAACATATTAGTTTAACTTATTTTTGCCGATCAAAAAGTGATAAGTTCATTAAATCTGAAGAACACACCGACATGAGGTGGGTGTCAGAAGAAGAACTTGAGAACGTCGAGTTTAATCTGTCAAATGCAGTTAAATTCTACGCCACTGAAGCAATAAAGCTCGCAAAAACTTGGCAGTAAAACTACTGTCGCTCTAATATAATAAGTTGTGTAGCTTCGCCGTAGTCAGCTGGCTTTGGCTTGAACTTTGCAACTGGTTCGTGCGCTTCCATGCCGAAGACTTTCAACGCTTCTTCAAGAGGCTGCTGCGATACTTCATAAGTAAGATCTTTATCTTCGTAGTGAGTTGGGATGACAAGCTTAGGCTCAATTTTCTTAATCAAACCGCTTGCGCCTACACCATCCAATGTGTAGCCATTACCACCGACCGGTATGACTAAGATATCAACGATCCCGATTTCCTCAAGTTGGTCCTCGGTTAGGTCCGGATATACATGCCCCAAAATGCAAACGCGGGTGTCGTCATATACCATCTTATAAATTGTGGCCGTCTTTTTACCAGCTCCGTCCATGTGAGCGCGGGCTGCAATACCAAAAATAGAAACTTCAGAAACTTCATATTCGCCTGGGTCGGTCAAAACCAAGCGTGCTTCCGGGTATTGCTCTGGTTGAATAGTAAACATTGCAACATTTTCAGGCTTTGTAACACTCTTAGCTCCTATTTGCTTGAGATTGTCGTCGATGACGAACACGGCATTCTTCACGCTAATCTTGATACAGTTACCACCGTAATATTGAAACTCCATCTGTTATTCTCCTTCTTTTGGACGCTTATCTATTATTATCTGTTTTTTGGATGCCATCACACTGCTCATAAACCGATCCTTAACCTCTTGGCGATACGTAAACTCGCTCGGCGTCATCACTACGTAGCGGATGTCTTTCTTTTCTTTTTCTTCAAGAGCTGTGATGAATTTTTGCATTTTTGTTGCATTAACGTCACCAACAACCAGCATGTCGATGCCACTCGCCTCGTCCCTTGTAAATTGGCCAGTATACAATGCAAATTCGATATTGCCCACCGTGAGAAGCTCGGTAATTACTGGGTCTGAGGTGACGATTTTTGCAGTTGTAGTCTGGGTCTTAGTTAGTTTCTTGCTGTCATCAGCGGACTCAACCGCCGCTTCGATATCGCCACCAAATATTTCTTTTAGTGGCTTATAAAACTCATAGCTTTGATTAACTTCGTAGTAGAGCTTATTATTGGCGTTGTCTGAAGCGATTATTCCAATGCTAAGCAGGTTCCCCAGCTCACGACGTACAGAATTTATCTGCTCATCAATCTTACGCGTAATTTCGCGGACATAAAATGGCCGATTGGGGTTGCTATAAAACATCCGCAAAAGCTTTACTCTCGTCTTTGACCCAAACAATTGTTCAATCATGTATATAGCTTACCGTAGATGTACTCAAATGGGAATATCTAATCTGTTGTATAAGAAGCTAACCCTATATAATTTCTAACTATTTTGCATAAAATTCTTCGCACCATGCCAATAGGCATGCCTTGTCTAATGTTTATACAAACTATCTCAAAAATTATTGATTTTATAATTCATAAATTATAAAGGGTTAGCTTCCTTATTTTGTTGTAGGAATTGCTTCACAATTTGGTGTACAACTTGATTTGAAGTGATCCATTCTATATGGGAGTTACGCTTAAACCAGGTGCGCTGACGCTTGGCGTACTGACGTGTATGGGTGATGATTAATTTTTTGGTTTCTTCAAGGGTTTGTTGGCCGGCAAAGTATGGCTGCCATTCGCGGTAGCCTACCCCTGTCATCGCTTCTGCCTCCCAGCCATATTGCTCGGCTAAAGTTTTTACTTCTTGCTCCAAACCGTTCTTGAGCATTGCTTCAATGCGGTGTTCAATGCGGTGATCCAGATCTTCTTTGGACGTTGCCATACCGAGCACCAAAGTGTTATCACGCAGAGCTGCTGGTGTTTTAGCACTGTTAGATTCTTTAAGATGCCGTGGATTTATATCGTCCTTCTCTGTTGTACCCAGGTTAAATGCGTAGTCAAAAACGACACTGTTTATGTACAGACCCGTACCTCCAACTAAAATTGGAATCTTGCCCCTGCTGTTAATTTCTATAATGGTTTTGTTGGCTCGCTCCTTGAATGAACCAACATTAAAAGCCATATCCGGGGTGATAATATCTAAAAGATGATGTGACACCTTGTTTTGGTCGGCGTGAGATGGTTTGGCGGTGCCTATGTCCATACCTTTATAAACGGTACGAGAATCAGCACAAATAATCTCACCGTTATAGCAGGTAGCCAGTTCAAGTGCCAAAGCACTCTTTCCACTTGCTGTTTGGCCTACAACGACGATTAAAGGAGCTTGCTTTGGTTTGGTTCCCATAAAAGCTCTCCGACGTTTACAAAATAATTATCTTCTTCGCCAAGTACTGATATACCCTCAGATTCTAAATGTTCTTTATGTCCGGCTCTGCCGCCTGGATAGCCGGCTGCAAGTCCACCCTTTTTGTTGACAACTCGTTGCCACGGCAAATCTGGGTTGCCAAAATGGGCAATACCACCGACAATCCGTGCTGCCCGGGCATTTCCACACAATGCTGCCAATTGGCCATAGGTCATGACTTTTCCCAGCGGGATGCAACCCACTAACGCCTCGATCCGCTCGGCAAATGTTTTATCTAACTGCATCAAAATACTCCAACACGGCCGGCCAGTCCCTACACCGCAATAAGTCTTGCGGCGCATCATGCTGCCATCCATACTCACCAAATAATACCGTGTTTACCCCTTCCGCTATAGCAGTGAGGCAATGCTCGGGATTGTCGTCTATCAACCACGAAGCTCCTACCTCCTTGGCTTGTTGCCCTTTCGTTTTCTTGTCTGCATGCTCGCTATTACCCGCAAAGTGCAGGTCTTTAAACAATCCGGAGAGGTTTTTATCCAGCCATACAGCTGTTGCTTCTTGCCATTCGGTGTACCGCGCGGTGATAAAGATAATATCAAACCGCTTAGATAGTTCGGTTATGGCAAAAAGCGCTCCAGGGAGCAATGGTATATGAGATTGATCAACTGCCATCTCTGCCGATTCATCTTGATAGTTCACTCTGTCACTCAGGTTATGCATATCCCAAACACGCTCATAATATCCCCAGAAGTCACCTTCAACTTGGTAATGCTCGGGTTTAAGATTGACGTTGTAACGCTTATTAACAGATAGCCGTATTGCTTCGGTGCTATCCGCAATGACGTCATCAATATCTATGGCTATAATTGTACGCTTCATAAGAAAAGTAATTATAGCTTAAAACGATGACTTGGACACACGGCTTTTTGCTTCGTTTACGACAGATTGCAAGAAGTTATCTACATCAATCGGCTCTTTGAGTTCTTGAACCACCATGTCTTTCCGGGTACGCGGCATGACTTTGCCAGACTCAATTTCTTTTTCACCGGCTATAATCATGTACGGAACTTTAGCTAACTCTGAAGAACGGATCTTTTTGCCAACAGATTCGTTGTCGTTGTCTATAGCAACTCGCAGACCTAGCTTCTTGGCTTTTTCGGCAAATTCTGTCACGAATTTGATGGTAGCTTCTTCTTGATTCACGCTGGCAATCCTAATCTGTTCAGGAGAAATCCAGATCGGAAACTTGCCAGCTGTGTGCTCGATCATGATTGAAAGGAAGCGTTCCAGCGAACCCATCACCGCACAATGTATCATGACAATTCGTTCTTTATCTCCCGTCTCGTTTATACAGTTGAGATCAAAGCCTTCCGGTTGGTTAAAATCAAGCTGAATAGTTGCCACTTGCCAAATACGACCAATAGCGTCACGCGCCATAAAATCGAGCTTTGGACCATAAAAGGCTGCCTCGCCCACGCCCAGTTCATACTTGTCGCCCACCTTCTCTGTCGCAATGGCTTTTAAGTCAGCAACTGAGCTTTCCCACACCTTTGGATCGCCAAGATAATTTTCTTGCTTGGCGGGGTCATGAGTCGAAACACGCAGGCTTAATTCCATACCAAATGCGCTATAGAATCGCTCAATAATGTCCCATAAGCTCAAAATTTCTTGCTTAATCTGGATGCTGCGGCAAAAGATGTGGGCATCATCCTGCGCAAATGCTCGCACCCGACTCAGACCATTCAGCTCACCCGACTGTTCATCGCGGTAACAGGTTGTAGTTTCGCGGTAGCGAACTGGTAGCTCACGGTAGCTCCGCTGGCGACTGTCATAAATCTGCGTGTGATGTGGGCAGTTCATGGGCTTCATGGCAAACTCATGTCCTTCACGAGTCGTAATTTTAAACAGTTCATCGCTGAACTTTTGCCAGTGCCCGCTCTTTATATAGAGGTCCTTCTTGGTGATGTGCGGAATGGAAACTTCCTGAAAGCCCGCTTCGTCACGCATTTCTTGCACAAAGTTGTCGAGCTGGCGCCGTAGCACCGTTCCACGAGGTGTCCACAGGGGAAGTCCAGGCCCAACGAGCTCTGAGAAAACAAAAAGGTCCAGTTCTTGTCCTATTTTCCGGTGGTCTCGTTTTTTAGCTTCTTCAATCATTGTGAGGTGCTCGGCCAGATCTTCTTTAGATGCAAAGGCTAAGCCGTAAATGCGCTGCATCTGGGCGTTCTTTTCGTTACCGCGCCAATAGGCTCCAGCAACCCGCATCAACTTAAAGGCGCCAACTTCTTTGGTGCTAGCCACATGTGGGCCACGACAGAGGTCCGTAAAGTCACCGTTTTTATAAAATGACACCTCGTCGACCCTGCTCGTGCCATCGGTAACGGTACCAAGCTCATCAGCACTGAGGTCCTTGGCAACGGTAGTACCCGCTCGGTGCAGGTCATTTAAAAGCTCTTCTTTATAAGGTTGTTTACTATCTTTGGCCCAAGCAATCGCTTCATCAATAGGCATCGTGAAGCGCTCAAATGGCACATTAGTGTTAATAACTTGGCGCATGCCTTCTTCAATCTTCTTAAAGTCACTTTCCGAAAGCTTGGTTTTGCCCAAGTCAACATCATAATAAAAACCATTCTCAACCACGGGGCCCACGCCAAACTTAGCTTCTGGCCAAAGTTTCTGAATTGCAGTAGCCATAATATGCGCCAAACTGTGGCGCATTGCATGTAAGTTGTCTTTTTGATCACTCATTTCAGTTCTCCTTATTTTGTGAGCTTGAGGAGCTTTTCTAAGAGTGCAATTTGGATGCTTGTGTGAGGATCGTAACCGAGCCGTACTCTAGGTACGGTGAGGGCGAACCGGAACATAAGCGCCAAAGTGTGCCTTGGAAAAGCTCCGTAAACATAAAAAAGACACACTCTTCAGCTACATCAGTTTAAATGCTCTCGCAAATACATTCAAACTAGTAACTAAAGAGTGCGTCTCGGGCTCTTCACCTTTTTACTATCCTTATTAAAGGTGCAACGCGTCCCTGTTAAGGGATTATGCGTAAAATCGAATAGTAAAAAGGTAAAGAGCGGTTCCACCGGACTTTCCGTCCCCAGTTTACGGGAAGCGGTACTCGTTCTGCTTCTGTTTAACGTCCGTTGCATTGGTTGGACGTGGGCTCAGTGGTTGGTTAGGCCACTTCATTGCCTTGCTTCTATTCTATCACAAAGCATCTTCCAAAACTCACCTTCCCGCTATTATAGGCATACTAGTACTAAAATGCTAGTACTTACTTTCGAAAAAGTGCTTATTCTTATCCCCTGCCTGTGGATAATGTGTATAACCTATTTTACTCATCTGATATCGCTTATGATATGTTTCTGAGATTTAAATTATTCGTGGGATTTTACGTGTCTCTAATAATTGCAACACTCTGTTCGTATTTTAAAATACTCTTGCAGTGTTTTTTATGTATGAATATAAAAAGACGACTCTATACTCATATTTTTTTATCTACTAATGAAGCTTGGTTACAACGTTGGCTTGATAATAAGGGGTAATTTTGCTATTATTCTCTCTGTTACGGGCTCTTAGCTCATTTGGCTAGAGCGCCACATTGACGTTGTGGAGGTGAAAGGTTCGAATCCTTTAGGGCCCACCAGATAATTTATACTATTACCTTCACAACCGTGGTGGAGGTCTTTATGTCTCGAACCTTAACGTCTTACTTTCACTTGGTCTTTTTATAAGATTATAAGTACAGCAGAATACGTTATAATAGAGTGAACTCGAACTGCCACAGGCAGTTCTCGGGTTCGAATCCTTTAGGGCCCACCAGATTAGAATTATCGAATAACTTGAATTAACAAAAATGATAATACATACACACAAACTACAAGATACAATCAAAAAGACGTTGATTTCGATTGGCATATTACTCTTTATAATAATTGCTGGTGGCGTGGCATATGTGTATTACACAGGGTTGCAGGCCGAAAAGAACCCCGTTAAAGAAATCTCGACCACCCAAGAGGCTCCTGTTATAAAAGATCCGCCGCCGCCCGCAGAGAATGCACCCGTCGGTGCGTCCGTACAATTCTTAGCCAGCCCTGTTAAACCGGGAGAAAACTCGTCAATTACCGTGACCACAGCCCAAAAAGCAGCCTGCACCATTGTGATGGCTTACGGCACTGTCGTTAGCAAAGACACAGGCTTAGTACCCAAAACCGCTGACATTCACGGCAGTGTTAGCTGGAGCTGGACTGTAGACAAGACTGCCACCCCTGGCAAATGGCCCGTTAAGGTCACCTGCACGCTTAATAAAAAAGTTGGTTATGTCGAAGGCTATTTGGAAGTTACGAAATAGACTTTAGTATGTATAAACATAAGTAGGTTATATTAATTCGTATGCATGATGGTAGTTTCTCGAGTTCTTCGAAAAGAAAAAAACACTATGACCTAGCAGGCCTTAACCAGTACAACACTGTAAAAACACCAAAGAAACCAGTGCTAACATCGATAAAGCCTGATACGATATTAACAATCCGTGGTACACAGCAGCCATTTAAGAAGTCAAGGTTAACGAAAACAGACAAAAGCTCACGTACTAACCAAAGATTTTTTTCCCGTCATAAAAAACTACTACTAACTATGGCCTTTATGATCGGTGCCATCATCTTAACTATCGCAAGTGTTACTGTGTGGCCAAAAACCTTTAATCACTCTAGAAACACCAGGCATGCTACTGACCAGAGTTCTACATCTGGTCAGGGAGCATTAGCAGTTGCGGCACCTGTCGACAGCGCCAAAGTTAAAACCCAACTACTGGCTTACCAAAAACAGCTTGGCTTCCCGCTTTTTATGCCAGCCCGTTTGCCCCAAGGTTATACCATTGTTCCTAACAGTTTTAAGATTCAGGATAACCTGCTCACTTTTTATATTAAAAGCAAAGATGGTGTGACGATTGCTGTTTCTGAGCAAAAGAAAACGGCCAATTTTACGACGCCTAAAAACAGTGGCATTAAAAAACCTGGCCAACTAGAACCACATAGTTTTGACACACCGCTAGGAAAAGGTACGCTGTTTCAAAGTGGCACCAACTCCATTGCTTTGCTAGAGGCCGATGCCACGCTTATATTATGTAACGTCAACACCGTACGATCGACGGAAGCCGAAGCGCTTTTACGCGGCTTTGATAAACTATAGACGGTCCACAAACAGTTTATTTCACGATATCAAGATTGTTAAACAGTTGCTTCCAGGCATCCGTAGTCATGTCTTTGTCGGGCTTAGTAAATAGCAGGAGTAAAAACCGAAATTATGCTAGTCTTTAGCAATATACGTCCTTAAAAGATATAATAGAGATATAAATAGGTATGAGGTAAAAGTTTATATCCGATGCGTATGCCCAAGAAACTTGCGAAAATAGTGCGTACGTTTGTCTTTACACCTAATACTAGTTCACTAATCGAATACTTCACCGGCAGCATGAAAATAGGAACCTAAACCCATGGATCATTCTAAACAACAATCAAAAAAGCCTGTGTCAGAAATTCCTGAAAAAATGCTTTTAAAATCAGAGACGGTGGTCCAAGAATCTGCACCCTTGTCTCAATATCAAAAAAATTACACTGTAAAAGGAAATAGATTAGTACTTATTACATTGGCTGCGCTATTTGTGGTGGCGGGTTTTGCAAGTACTTGGCTATTTATACACCGCAGCACCTTAAAGACTCAAAAGACAGACTTAGGGGCTAGTTTAAGCCCCGTGCCTGCAACTGTCATGGCTGCAGTTGATTACAAAGTGTATTACCCTGACATAAAAAAACTTCCGGCAGGCTACAATCTGGACGAAAAATCTTTTAATGTACCTGTTAAGAACGGCATCACCTATACGGTGTCATATGGTAATAATAAAAAAATTGTCTTTTCACTTCAGACCAAGCCATCGGATAATGAGCTAGCCTCGTTCCGTAGCAACTATATCCCACTCCGCACTGATTTCCAGACCCCGATTGGCCCAGCGCAGATTGGGGCATATAATGCACAGACTCTCGTTAGTCTGCCTGTGTTGGATGGCCCATGGATTGTCATTACCGCGCCGCCTGACATTGATCAGGATCAACTTAAACAAGTTATTAGCTCGCTTAAAACTTAGTCCTATTGTCCGGAAATTATCATCTGCTGTGCAGTGATGGTATTACTTGCACTGCTTGTCCCCCAAGTTGGGAACAGATAGAAGTTCTTGGCAGTATTTGTTGTTAAGCCGGTTGTCGCACCGTTGGTAGACATGAGGCTCGTAGTTGTGGCAGTTGAACCCGTGGCAACTGATGCCGTCCCCTGGCCGTTCATACTTGTTGTTGAGAAGCAGACAATGTTGAAATCTACACCCCAGCCCAAGTTAGCTGCTCCGGTCGCAGTCGTTATCGCACCTGATGCTGTGCCGATAAGTGCATCGTTTGCACGTGTCGTTGGATCAGATCCATATCGTAATTCAAACTGGAGTGTAGGTGTAAGCGTGGTACTATAAACACCCTTAGCCGACACAGTCATTGAACGTCCGGGTTGACAGTAATTAGCTGGAACTGTTGTGGCGTTATTTGTACTGAACGAGGCACATAAAGTAGTACAGGTGTTAATTGCGGTTGAGACGGCAGTATTCGAATATAATAATCCATTACAAGTAATCCACTGGCCTGCGGTTCCACACAAGAAGTTATGATCGGTCGAACTGTAGAACATTGCTCCATTAACAGCTGCAACCGCGTTCGTTACGGTACCCTGGTTGAAGGTTGAGTTTGTGTCAGTATCAAGTGTTAATAGTGTGGTCGAAATATCTGCAACACCAACGTTTACTGCCCCGGAGTTTGTATCAACGCTAAACACATTAGATGCAGCAAGGTTCTGTATCTGGAAAGCTGTTGCGGAGTTGGCGGAGTTTTTAAACAGTACTGAACCATTGGTATTGTTAAACGTCGCAATAGTGTTACCGTTGGTTTTAATGTTTAAGTCATATGGATCATTTGTACCCAAGAAGGCTGTAGCGCCAAAGGTGTTACCATTATTAACAAAAGCTGCCAGCGTGGCACTACCAGCACTCAACACACGGTTAGCCTGCAAGAAGCTACCGGCCTGCACAGTTGAGTTAGAGACAGTAGCAGCGTTTTGGGCATATTTAACGGTTATAGTTTGTGAGGTAGCGCCATTCACTATAATACCCATCAATTCGTATTCGTCGGAGTTACCAGCAACCGCCTGGTTAGAGAAGGCTTGGGTGGCAGCACAAGCAATGTTACTAACTGTGACGGCGTTTTCAAAGTCACCGTACCCCCAGGTACAAGAACTCGTAGCTTGCGGCACATCAATACTAAACTTCCAGCCAGCTGTTCTCGTAACACTAACAAGGCTCACCACAAAACGGAAGTTCCAGGTTTCGTTGGCACCAATCGTAAAGCTCAGGGCGTTATCATTAACGAGTGTTGCCGAGTTATTGACAATTTGATCAACTGTTTTGACCTGGTTTACCACTGGGTTAACGCTAAGGTACTGGGTAGTCATAGACTTCCAGACGGTACCGTCATAGCCCTGGAAGTCAGTGCCGTTATAACGGATTGTACCGGCATTAGTTGTTGCTGTGGTACCGATGTTAATAGCACCAGTAGTTTGGATAGATTCGTTTGGCGTCGCAGTGCCAACACCAATACGGCTGTTGGTAGAGTCAACGTTAAAGGCTGGCGTAGCCGAACCAGACGGCTGTACCTGGAATGCACTAGTTGAGTTGGTTGTTGGCTTAAGAGTCACGGCACCTTCGTTGGCAATAGTTAGTACGGCCGTAACATTGTCTTTAAAGACGGCAATGTTACCCGTACTGGTGGAGTTAGAAACTGCTAAGGCATCCCCCGTCGTTGCACCGGTTAGTGTCGTAAGAGCTGATGTCACCGTAAGGGCTTTGGCAGCAGCCACCGTGACAGCTTGGTTGAGGCTAATACCACTAGCCGAGGTACCAACATTGAGTGTAACTGCCGATGCAGTATCCAGCAATGGTGTGATGAATGATGTAGAGGCTGTACCGGTACCGCTAATTAAGAAGTTAGCTGTCTGAGACACCGTGTTCTGGTTCTGGATGTAGTTACCCGAGCCACCACCATCGCCAGAATATTGCCAAGCCTCACCACCCGTTGCAGCACCATCAGTATTACTCCAGATGAAGTGTGCTGTGTAGCCTGGAAGAATTAATGAACCACCAATAGTGAAACTAGCTGTACCAATGTTACTGATGTAGATAGCTCGGCCAAAAACGGTTGTTGGGTTCGTCGTAGGCGTTGGGAGTGTGATTGTCTGACTCGCCGTTGTCTGGGCAACACTAATACTGGTGTAAATATCTACGGTAGTTGCCGCCGTACCAATTGAGCCTCCAGCAGCGAAATCTGTTTTGGCCAAGGTAGAGTATAAGCTTGCGCCATTGTTCGTAAATAATCCCGAGCCTGCAACGTTGCCAAAGGTCTGGTTAGCGTTACGTATGGTTAACGTACCAGTTGTTGCACCCAAAGAGATAGTGGTGCCGGCTTGGAGTGCGGTAATAGTAGCAGCATTGGTATTAAAGAGCGACAAGGTGGTCGCGGTGGTTGATATTGTTGGCGAGTTAATATTAGCGGTTGCGCTGTTAATTGTGGTTGAACCGGCGTTAACGTTATTACCAATGGTGATGTTGGTTACACCAGTACCAGCTGGGGTACCAGCACCAATATTGATAGTCTGGATCTTTCCTGTAGCGGTATTAGCATTGCCGATAGCGATACTATTGTTGTCAGTCGAGTTACCTATCGTTATACCGCCCGTATTGCCAGCCGTACCTATGGTGTACGTAGCGCCAGCAGTTCCCTGCATGAGGATACTGGTAGTATTAGCTGTACTACCAATTGTTAGCGCTGTTGCAGCACTCGTTCCTATATTCAGAGCACCCACAACTGAATCAAATAATGGGCTATTAAAACTGGTGTTAGCCTGGCCTGTGCCATTAATTTGGAAATTGGCCGTTTGTGCAAAGCTATTCTGATTTAAGATCGAACTACCGTCGGCGCCAGCGAATGTCCAAGCCGATCCACTCCATATCAATGTCGCTGAGGTGCCGGCACCAATTGTTGCTGACAATAGCGTAAACGATGCAGATCCAGTGTTGGTGATGTAGATAATCCGACCAGCTGTAGTACTAGTAGGGCTCGGCAGTGTAACTGTAATGCCTGCAGTAGTCTGCGGGATTGTAAAGTAAGTATATATATCAACGGTTGTAGCAGCCGTACCGAAGTTTGAACCGTTTTGGTTTGGCTCTACGAGTGCAGTATTCAATGACGCGCCATTGTTGGTGAGCAGCGTACCTGAGCCTGCACTTGCACCAAGGGTGACACTGCCAGCATTGGAGACTAAGAACCCGGCACTCTTGATTATATTAGTACCAAAAGTACCCGCAAATTCGATGCCGTTTAAGATGTTGCTAGCTGTGCCGGCAGTAATTTTTATACCATCTGTTGCAGCAATCAGGTTGCCGGTTGCGGTGTCATTGTTGGCGATGTTTAAGATTGAAGATACTGTGTTGTCAGCTGGCGCGCTGGCATTGGCGGCAATCGCGATATTTACTGCAGCGGAGTTTACAGAACCGCTCACAACTGAAGCGTTTTGAGTATATTCGAAATCACTACCAAAGATATAGCCAGTGTTAGCAGTAGTTGCCTGAGCATTCGTGGTGTTGAATACGTTGCCGGCAAATGACAGGTTGGTTGTGTTAGCGTTGGTGCTAGTAATACGCAAAGCCGCGCCACTGGTAAGACTAGAGGCAGTAACTGCCAAAGCATCGGTTGTTGTGCCGTTAAAGCCGGTTTGTATATAGCGACCAGAACCAGCTGCAAATGTTAGGTCTTTGCCAGCTGCAAGTGTTGTACTCTGAGCTAGTGATATGCCACTTGTACCTGCTTGTATGATTGTTGGTGAAGCGACAGTAGTGGCGCCCAAAGTTGTCGTGTGGTCAGTAGCGTTTGTGCCGATGTTACAGCTTACGCCCGTTCCACACTGTAGGTTTACAATTGAGCCCGCACCGGTACCGCCAAGTGTCAATGTGCCGCCGGTACCTTGTAGCAGCTGAATAGCTGTAGCGCTGGTACCACCATTTATAAGTGTGGCTGATGAAGCACTGGTATTACCAATGTTTTGGACACTGGTTTGAACGGTGGTGCCAATGTTGATGCTGCCACCGTTACCTACTTGGGCATTCAAGGCCGTTGTACTGGTGCCGCCAGTAATGTTAGTTACTGTTGCTGCAGTTGTATTACCGATGTTAAGCGTAGCTGCGCCAGTTGTGCCAACCGACAAAGTTCCACTTGCACCAACTTGTAAACCAAGTGCGCTAGCGCCAGTTCCACCATTTATAACTGTCTGAGTAGCAGCAGTTGTATTACCAACGGCCACAGTTGTTGTATTGGTTGTACCGACGTTTACCGTTCCAGCACCACTTGAGTTAAGTGTTAACGTGCCTGTGCCATTCGACTGCAATGTTATGCCGGTGTTGACTGTGCTGGCACTAATAACTGGGTTAGCACCGCTAAATGTTAAGGCTGTTGCAGTCAATGTGTCAGTGTTTATAGTACTGCTCGTTGTGACTGCACCATTTAAGCTGATGCCCGAAGTTCCAGATTGAATAATGGTTTGTGAAGCGGTAACGTTTGAACCGATAGTGGTTGTGTGGTCGTTACCATTGTTTGCAAATCCACATGAGCTTGATGTACCAGCGCCACACTGTATTGATACAGTTGAGCCACTGTTAGCATTACCAATAAGGATATTTGCACCCGTGGCCTGAGTAAGCTGGATGCCATTACCTGAACCACCTTGAATTATGGTACTTGATGCATTTGCTGTTGAACCAATAGTGACAAGATTTGTTCCAGAACCAGTTGGGGTGCCGGTAGCGATATTTACTGTGTTACCACCGGCAACA
>JAYTSU010000003.1:0-35933 GCA_043745485.1 Candidatus Saccharimonadota bacterium | reverse complement strand
AGCTCCTGAAGTGAGGTTTGTGGGAGGTTTTAGTACAGTGATTTAGGAGCGTACAACTGTCTCCAGCGGATAAATTATCTGTACTAAAACCTCCAAGGGTATAGTCTATGTGCGTGTGCGGGGGAGTTTCAGGTATTACATTTTTAAGCGTCAAATTGCAGCCCAGCGGTAAAATGAAATATCTGAAACTCCTAGAATAAATACTTTACTAGCTAGGCTTCGATGATCGAGTCGGTGTAGGCATCTATAAAACCGTTTAAATCTCCTGCCAAGACGCCTTCGGTGTCACTAGTTTCGTGGGAAGTGCGTAAGTCTTTTACCATTTTATATGGATGCAAGACATAACTACGTATTTGATTACCCCACTCTGCCGATTGATTAACACCTTTTAAGTCTGCGAGTTTTTCGAGGTGCTGTTCTAGCTGGAGTTGAACCAAACGTGAACGGATAATGGTCATGGCAGTTTCACGGTTTTGGAGTTGTGAGCGCTCATTTTGAATTGCAACGGTTATACCAGTCGGAATGTGGGTTATCCGAACGGCAGAATCGGTCGTATTCACACTCTGCCCACCCTTACCCCCACTTCGGTAGACATCAATCTTGAGATCTTTTTCGTCTATTTCAAGCAGTTCAGGCTTATCAATCTTTGGCACAACTTCTACTTTTGCAAACGAAGTCTGGCGAAGGCTGTCTGAATTAAACGGGCTTAATCGCACCAAGCGATGTACTCCATGTTCCCCTTTAAGCTTGCCGTAAGCCAATGGTCCGTTGATTTCCATGGTGACACTTTTTAGCCCTGCTTCTTCGCCTGCCGATTCAGCAATAGTGGTGACAGAATAGTTATTAGTTTCTACCCACCGAGTATACATACGGAGTAACATTTGGGTCCAGTCCTGGGCGTCAGTACCACCGGCACCAGCGTAGATACTCATAATGACATTACCCTCATCATAAGGCTTGCTGTAACGTAGTTCGCCTTTGAGCATGTCAAATTCATGGGCTAATTGCGCAAGCTGCGTCTCAAGTTCTTTTTGCATACTGCTGTCCTGCAATTGTCCGAGCTCTATAAGATAATTGGCTTCAGTTTTTAAGTCTTGCCACGGCTCTATACGGGCTTTAAGAGCAGACTGTTCCTTCATGATGCTGCCTGCTTTTTGGGCATCTTGCCAGAAATCAGAAGTAGCTGTCTGCGAAGCCAAATCATTAAGCTTGCCGTTTAGCTCATCTAACTTAATCCGTGAACATGCATCCTTGATGATTTCCGCCAGTTCTGTGATCTGTTTTTGCAATAATTCCATTCTAAATAGTATATCGTACCTTTTAACACTGAATGAATGTGGCTATTTCGTGTCTTGCCATAGCCGACTGATTTGCTGGTGCAAGTCGTCTGCCATTGGTTTGCCTGCGCTGCCCAAGAAACCGAGTGCCCAAGTCTGGTCCTGGAACATCATTTCGGTTGTTTTGATAATACGGCTTTTAGTGACGGCTTTTATGCGCTCAGGAATGGCGTAATAATCATCAACTTCGTCTTCAAAATAATATCGGTTGGTATAACCAGCAGCCGTACCGCCGACGGTCTGACCACTCCGTTGATAACGCCCCAGTATATACTGCTTGGCCGCTTCAATGTCGGCTTCGACTATTTCGCCTTCGCGGACAGCATTTAGCTCACGGATAATGATATCAAATAACGGTTTAGCGTTTTGGGGCATAATCTGGGCGCCAAACCACCACGAGACATTACTTGTCATCTGATTAAACCCAGAGCTCATGGAATAGACCAGACCTTTTTCGCGGGCAGATCCTAAAATACGAGAATACAATGTTTCTGTAAGCATGGTGTTGATCAGCTGGCCAGCATCCCACTCGTCTTCATTAAGCTTCTCGAGGTGAAAAGTGTCCATAATAAAATAAAGATTCTTAACGCTTTGGTTGCGCAGGTACAAGGGCTTCTGGCGTGCAATCGGCTCTTCAAGTGGCAAAGCAATTCTACCCCTACCCTTTGCAAGATCAACTGCTTCCAACATACGAAGCACTGTGGCTTTACGGCCTTTCATGCTGCCAGCAATGACAAAACGCATGTTGGATGTGGTGTGCGTACGTTTGTAGTGAGCCTCTATATCTTTTTTGGTGTTATTTTGCAAAATCTTAAGTCGTTCGCGGTCGGTCATACCTTGGTAGCCGCAGTATTGACGCATCGCCAAGCTAAGGTGACGAAAATGGTTATTGGCACGGCCGTTCAGTTCTTCACGTACATTGCCCATCTCGGCTTCAAATTCCTCGTCTAAGAACAGCGGTTGACTGATAGAAAGCAGCATAAGATCGAGGATCCGCTCCCATTCAAATGCCGCGCATTCGGCTTCGTATGTAATGTCATAGACACCGGTGCTGGCGTTGTTGTAGGCACCATTCTTTTCAAACTCCGCTTGAAAGATACGTGCCTTGGGGTGCAGTTTGTTAGCGCCAAGCAGTATATGCTCCATGAGATGCGGCGTTTCCCATTTGCTTGGGTCTACCAGATATTCACCAGCACGAAAGTTGAATTCGTAGGTCATGACGAGCGCGTCAGGCACATCTATCAAGAGGCCTTCGGCCCCATTTGCGAGTTTAACTCTTTCAACGCTATGCTTCATGTGCGCGGATGCTATTTCTTACGTTTCTTAGCAACAGATTTATTTTTACGTTCCGCTTTTCGTTGTTTTTGCTTTTTGTTCTTTGTTACAGCAGCTTTTGTAGGGCTTTTGGCATTCGGATTAAAATCTTGTTCACCAAACTCCTCGACTTCAAGAATTTTGTCGGCATTGTCTACCGACTGACGAGCAGCACGTGTCAAGTCGGTCTCAGTTGGTTCGTCTAAATCTGTAGGACGTGCATTAAATAATGTACGCAGGACATCATGACGAAGTATCTTTTGCATGGCTGCGAACAAGACTTGTGACTGACGGCGGTATTCGACCAGCGGATCACGTTGCCCCACACTCAGCCAGTGGATACCTTCGCGGAGATGATCCATGTTCTCAAGGTGCTGCATCCATAGGTTGTCGAGCACCTGCAAGTAGACGTCACGCTCAAGCTTACGCATCATCTCGTCGCCAAACGCAGTCTCACGTCCGTCATAGAGCTCTAATGCCTCAGTGCGCAGCACATCACCAAACTTGCTAGCATCGGCATCAAACACACGGTCAAGCGTTGATTCTTCAAACGGAAATACCTCACTGATAATTGATTCGAATTTGTCTGTTGTGGACTCTGGTGATGCCACTAATTCTGTTACTTCTTCTTTAATGAATTCTTTGATGCGAGCCTTGATGGTTGCCTGCAAGAGAATCTCACGCCGCATGATATATATCGCTTTGCGGTGGCGGTTCATAACGTCGTCGTACTGGACGACGTTTTTACGTTGGTCAAAGTTAAAGCCTTCAACTTTTTTCTGAGCAGCTTCGAGGCTCTTGCTGATTATGCGGTTTTGGATTGGTGTTTCGTCATCTACTTTGAGGCGTTCCATGATTGAGCCAATGCGGTCCCCACCAAAAATGCGCATAAGTTCGTCTTCGGTACTCACAAAAAACTGCGTTTCACCGGGGTCGCCTTGACGTCCTGAGCGTCCACGGAGCTGGTTGTCAATACGACGTGACTCGTGACGCTCACTTCCAAGCACAAACAAACCACCGAGTTCTTTAACATCTTCGTCCAGTACAATGTCGGTACCACGTCCAGCGATGTTGGTTGCAAGTGTTACAGCACCCTTTTGGCCGGCCTTCGCAACGATTGCCGCTTCACGCTCGTTATTTTTAGCGTTTAGGACTTGATGCGGAATGTTTGCTTTTTTGAGCAAGCTGCCAAGCTCTTCGTTCTTTTCAATAGATACTGTACCAATAAGAACTGGCTGACCCTTGGTGTGGAGTTTCTTAACTTCGTTTACGATGGCTTTAAACTTACCTTTTTCGGTCTTATAGATCCTGTCAGTGTCGTCCTGACGGGCAATCTTACGGTTGCTTGGGATCTCAACGACGTCAAGCTTATAAATCTGGTGAAATTCTTCTGCCTCAGTAAGCGCCGTACCAGTCATACCGCCAAGTTTTTCGTACAGTCGGAAATAGTTCTGGAACGAAATTGTCGCCAGTGTCATTGATTCTTCCTGAACTTCGACGCTTTCCTTAGCTTCAATTGCCTGGTGTAATCCTTCGTTATAGCGGCGACCTTTAAGCATGCGTCCCGTAAATTCGTCGACAATAACCACTTCGCCGTCGTTACTCACAACATAATCTTTATCACGCTTAAAGAGTAGTTCTGCCTTAAGCGCTTGTTCAAGGTGGTAGATATTACGTATATTTTCGGTAGAATAGAGAGTCTTTAAATTGAGAATTTTTTCAATCTTTTCGACACCCTCGTCGGTTAAAATGACCGTCCGGCGCTTTTCGTCAATTTCATACATACCTTCTTTGAGCTGCTTTACCACTTTGCTAAACTGGCCGTAGCTGGCACCTGATGCGACCGCTGGGGCAGAAATAATAAGCGGCGTACGGGCTTCGTCAATAAGGATGGAGTCGACTTCGTCAACAATGGCATAATGTAGGTCACGTTGGCGCAGCTGATCAACTTCGCGGACCATGTTGTCGCGCAGATAATCAAAGCCAAGTTCATTATTGGTGCTATATGTTATGTCCGCTTGGTAGGCCTCTTGGCGGGTCGATGGCTTAAGGTGCTGGAAACGACTGTCATCATGGCTGTTGTCGGTAAATGCAGGATCATACATAAATGACTGGTCGGGAACGATAACTCCAGTTGTTAGACCCAAAAAATGATAAACAGGGGCCATCCAACCAGCACCAATACGAGCTAAGTAATCGTTGACAGTCACAAGATGCGCGCCTTTGCCGGTGAGCGCATTCAAGAAAAGTGGCAGCGTAGCAACCAACGTCTTTCCCTCACCTGTTTTCATTTCGGCAACGTTGCCTTCGTGGAGCACCATACCACCAACGAGTTGGACATCGAAGTGACGCTGTTTGAGCGTCCTAAAAGCTGCTTCACGCACCAACGCAAAGGCATCAGGCAAAATTGCGTCTAAGGTTTCTTTTTCGAGGCGCTTTTTGAGTACTGCCGTCTGCTCTTTAAGCTCGGCATCGGACATTTTTTTATAGGTTGACTCGAGCTTATTAACTTCGGCCACTCGCTTTTTGAGGCGCTTAATAGTCTTAGCTTGTGGGTCGCCTAAAACACGCTTTAAGAGTCGGTTATTCATAAATCAGTAAAACTCCCTGTAAATCTAGTAATCCTATTGTAACTGAAGTTAGAACATATTTACAGGTTAAAATTAGTTTTAGGCTGTGCGACGGCGTAGACGGCCAGTCAGCCTGCGTAACAGATGAGGATTAGTGTGCGTTTCTTTGTACTTTTTGAGTTGATTAATAAGCTTTGCCTCTACGATATCAATGGCCGCAAACATATTGCTTGTAGATTCTTTGGCGTTCAAGACTTCATGCGGCATGTAGACGATGAGTTCTGCTGTGCATTTGTTATTTTTTTGCCTTTTATTTTCCTTAAGTTTTACTTCCACATGAGCGCTCTCGCGAGCTTTTCGTGGCATATAACGCTCAAGTTTTGCAACCGTCTTAGCCACATATTTCTTAAGTTTTACGTCACTATCAGCGTGCACACCTTTTACTTCAAATTTTTGAATCATCAACATCTCCTTTTATTTGGCTTCTAAGTTCCATACTATAAGATCTCACGACCACCAAGATATGGCTGTAAGACTTCTGGCACGCGTACATCTCCTTCTGCCGTCTGGTAGTTTTCAACAATCGCAATCAGTGGACGCTCAGAAAATGCTGTTGCATCGTTCGTATGTACTAACTCAACCTCGCCTGTACTGCGACGTACGCGAGTTTTCATCGGACGTGCTTGGTAGTCTGTAATATAGTCTGCTGTATGAGTTTCACGGTACTGTCCTTGGCCTGGAAGCCATGTATTTATGTCGATACCTTTTGCATTTGGTCTGCCTATGTCGGCAGTACATTTTTCTATTATCTGGAACGGCAGCCCAAGACTGGTCATCAAGTATTCCTGGATAGCAACCATAAAAAGATGTTCGTTTAAAGAAACTTCAGCAGTGGTGAAGCTTTCCATTTCCAGCTTGTTAAACTGGTGGAGCCTAAATATTCCCTCCGTGTCTTTGCCATATGTCCCTGCTTCGCGCCTAAAAGCTGTTGTGTAACCAACAAGGCGAATCGGTAGCTGTTCTTCTGGCAAAATCTCATTCATATACATGGGTGAAAGCGTATGCTCGGCGCTTGCGTTAAGCCATAAGTCTTCATCTTCCAGCTTGTACGTCTGCTCTTCTTTATTGAGCCGGCCTGTTGCCTGGAATACTTCGGTACGGGCGACTGCAGGCGGCAATACGGGAGTAAATGGCTTGGCGCTTACACCGCCCAAGCCATTGTCATCAATAATTTTTTGCAGTATTTCAGAATTGCCCAAAATATCCATGCCATACTGAAACAGTGCGAATTCAAGGCGTACTAGGTCGCCTTTGACATACGCAAAGCGGGCACCCGCAATCTTGGCCGCGCGGTCTTTATCGATCCAATCCTTACGCTCAGCTATCTGCCAGTGGTCTTTCGGTTCAAAATCAAATATAGGCTTTTCGCCAACAGTTTTAATAACAACATTCTCGTCTTCCGTAGTGCCAATCGGTACGCTATCCAGTGGCATGTTTGGGACTTCTTTAAGCGCCTTCCAGTACTCAGGCTCGATGCCGTTCAAATACGTTTCACGCTCGGCAAGCTCAATCTTAATCTGTTTGCCTTCGTCTATTTGGGATTGGTCTGGCTGCCCACCGCTTTGCATTTTGGCTGCGTTTTCATTGCGTTTTTGGCGTAATGTCTCAACAGCAGACAGCAGGTCCCGCCGTTCAGCGTCTAGCTTTAATAAACCTTCTACATCGATGTCATAGCCCTTTTGTTTGGACTTAACTTTCACGGCTTCGGGATTGTCTCTGATAAATTGAATATCTAGCATAACTTCAGTATACAGTTTACAGCTAGCAGTTTACAGCTTAACCGAAATAAATTACGTTTTCTTGAGTGCTTTAAGCGTAAGCTCCGTTCGGGCTTTTGCGTACATGCAGTAATCGCAATCTCCACCCATTGCTGCCGTACCGACGGCTGGCATGTCGCCGTCCATGCAGGCTTTCATTTTGACAATCGTAGGCTCGACCCAATCTGCCTTGCCAGTATACGGAATGACTTTTGTCCTAAATTCTATACGGTCGTTAAAGCCATCCATGTCCATTCGGCCGTTTGTATACACAAAATAGCCAGTGTCATTGACGAGTAGGCCGTTTTGGCGGAGCAGCCACTGATATACTTCCATCTGGCGCTTATAGCTTATTTGCCAGTCACTGCTTATATCTACTTCTTTGGCCTTTGACGTAGCTTTGTAATCGACCACAATAACACTGCCGGCTGGGTCTACCCACAAATCATCTACGGCACCGAAAACATGGAGGTTTGTTGGCTTATGAACTGCCACTACTCCGACAAAGTTCTCTCGCCATTCATTAAGCTTGTCATGGTCATAAGGAATAGCATCAACATTAAATTCAACCATGAGTGGATGCGGGATTTTTTTAGACCTATATCCATCAAATTCCTTCTTAAACAGCTCATCAATAGTTTTGTTGATGTTGAACGGCGGCGTGTTTGGGCGAGTAATTTTGAGGCGAGCATCCAGCCAAAAACATCGTGGGCACTGCATATAAAGCTCAATTTTGGAGCGCGAAATCTTAAACGGAGCTACTTGCCCGGGCTTATACGGCTGACTGCGTTCCCGCCAATAGTTATGTGCCATGTCAAGCTATTGTAGCAGCTTTACGCTTGCAGCCACGGCAGCTGTTTCGGCGCGCAAGGTTAAGCTGCCAAGGTTTAAGCTCCCAAGATTCTCTGTTTTGAATAGTTCAAGTTCCGCTTCTGTCCAACCACCTTCAGGGCCTATTAAAATACCGGTCGGCTTTTCTACGTCTTTTAGGACTGTTTCTGCACGTTCGTTACACATCAGCATTGTTATTTTATCTTTATATTCTCCTATGGCTTCCGATAGTGTCAGTGAATCCCGAATATGAGGAATATCGCTGCGTCCGCATTGTTCAGCAGCTTCAATCGCAATCTTTATGGAACGCTCAACATTAAAACCCATTTTTTCTGAACGATCGGCAATAATTGGGACAAAATTGCTCACACCAAGCTCAGTGCATTTCTGAATGACCCAGTCATTTTTGTCTTTTTTTAGCAATGACCAAAAGAGATAAACGTGTTTAGGTGGCAGTTTGCGTTCAAACTCAGTCACAAGCTCCAGTTTTATGGCGTCTGACTCAACAGCTACAATTTTAAATAATCTCTCTACCGCCACACCATCAAAAAGCACCACTTCGTCACCCTCTCGGTATCGGAAAACTTTTATCCATTGGTTGTAAAGTTCTTTGCTATTAATCCAGACTGTTTGCGTCAACTCTACAAAGTCTGGAGCAATATAGAAACGATGTAATCTCATAATGAAATGCCTAGCAAATCCTGGGGCTTATCGATAATGAAACTGGGACGTTGCTTGAGCAAAATTGCGCGTGTGTTAAAGCCCCAGGTCACTGAGACGCCTTTTATAAAAGCCAACCGTGCTGCTTGTATATCACGCGTTTCGTCGCCTATATAAACAGTTTGCTTGCGTTTTAAATTATGACGCTTTATTAGTTTTCGGATGAACTTGGCCTTTTTAAAAAGCCCAGCGCCTGATTCAATATCTTCAAAATAATCCGGTATTTCGTGTAAGCTCAGGAATTTATCTACGCTGTCACGAGTGTTTGACGTGACAATAAAGAGCCTGTCACCGCGGGCGTGTAATTTATGCAAAGTTTCTGGCAATTGATCAAAGCTGCCTAATGTTGGTATCAAAGCTTTAAAATCAGGCAAGCCGTTTAGAAGTAGTTTTGGGATTTGCCACCAATGTATTCCGAGAGCACGAATTGCTTTACGAGACGGCATACCCTTTAAGCGCAGGATTTCTTCCGGCGAAAGTGGGTTGTCTATACCGCGAATGTTACGATTGTATACGGCCACCATAGCTACAAAGCTGTCTGCCAGCGTACCGTCAAAATCAAAAATATAATTCATTAACCTTTAGTATACAGACTAGTTGACCGGTTCGTAAGCTATATGGCACATGCCTCTGCCCGTGCGCTCAGCAAATTTCTGATGATAATCCTCAGCTGGCCAAAATTCACTAGCTCCTGTTATTTCAGTTACGATTGGTTCATCAAGATCAGCTTGTGCAGCCAGCTTTGCTGCTTCAGCCTGGCTTTTTTGTTCTTCTGACGTATAGAAAATAGCTGTGCGGTAGCTGTCGCCCACGTCTGGCCCTTGGCGGTTCATTTGGGTTGGGTCGTGCATCTTAAAAAACTGTTTTAGCAATGTTGCATAGCTTACTTCAGTGGGATCAAATTCAATCTTTAGTGCCTCGGCATGGCCAGTTGTGTGGCTACATACATCTTCATAGGTTGGACTTTCTGTATGGCCACCCGTATAGCCTACAACTGTCTCTTTTACTCCAGGCACTTGGTCAAAATAAAACTGTACTCCCCAAAAACATCCTGCTGCAAAAATTGCTGTCTCCATAACTTAGTCCTTCTTAATCTTAGTTAAATCGCCGTTGATAATTATTGAGCCCATACCTACAACCTCTTCATAATTTGAGGCCTCTGTACTAATAGGGTTGAGCACGTAGATTGGCTTTTTATAATAAAAGCCTAAGCCCATTTCAAGCAAGACATTTGAGCCAATATATCCTGGTACACCACGCTTTTCGTCATTTACAACAAATACTATGTCTCCCTTAGCAACTTCATCAAAATGTTGACGCATAAATTCTGTTTTCTTACTGAAATCCGTAGGGTCCTTATACCAAGTCTTTACAGCCTCGACATTATAATCACCCTTTTCTTTCATCTGCTTGGCATTAAGAGGAACTATTGCCTTGAACCCCATACTATTTATTTCGTCGGCTAACTGATTTACGTGTTCATAGAAAGCGGCGCTAGGACAAAGAACAATAGTTTTCACTATTCCGTGACCTGAATATCCCGCCAAAATGCGACGTAGTTGGCAAAGTCTTTTTTAACAATGTCTAGAGCACCCGGTTTTGGCTCTGGGTAACTAAAGGCTGAATCTTTACTTTCTACGTCACCTGCTTTTACGTTGAAATATTGGCAAACCCCTTTCCACGGGCAAGTATAGGGCGTGTCGCTTTTGCTTAAAAGCTCACTTTTTACTGATGATGGCGGGAAATACCAGTTACCTTCGATATAAATCAGATCCGCTTTGTCTGCTTCGGCGATAACTTGGTCGTTCAGAATTGCTTTCATATTTTTACTCTCACGAAAATCATCTCGTGCTCCTTTTTAGATTTGTTTACGATCTTGTGTTGCGTGTTGGCGGGGAATATAAAGACATCATCTGGTGCATAGGTATACTCGCCGTCTTCATCAAACACACTTCCCTTACCTGTTAATACAAACATAATTTCCTCAACATCTGTATGATCATGCCAATCAAATGCGTTACCTGCAGGCAAAAAGCCGTGGGTCAGTGCTTCAAGATTAGTACTTTTAAGATACTCAGGTGAAGCAAGTACTTTTCGATATCCAGTGCCACCATGGGCTTGTTCTTTCGGTATATCTGCCGCTGCTCGTTTGATTATTTTCACTTTAATATTTTAGCAGATAAATCTATTCAACACGCAGTGCTTCAATTGGATCGAGTTTAGCCGCTTTTGCATATAATCGCTGCTGTTGCACCGTCTGGAATGATAAGGGTAACATCGTTAAGCGCTATGAAAGTGCTTGTTTTTTGCCATAGATATTGTAAGGCGTTTTTTAACCTCAATCATATTAATAATAGCGTACAGTAGACAGCGACTCGTAAACTATACATCAGAAACATTACTCATCTGTTAATTTACCTCTGTTAACTGTATACTGTTAGCTTATGCTCCTCCGCGTCGACATCGAAGATAAGCTTATGGGAAATAAGCACTTACTGCACAACTTGCAGTTTTTTGTTGATGACAATGAAAAAATTGGTGTGGTTGGTCGTAATGGCGTCGGCAAAACCACGCTTTTTAATGTGCTTGCGGGGTTGGACACCGAGTTTGAAGGCTCGATTGATCTTAAAAAGGGTCTCCGGATGATTGCTACTGCCCAGGAACACCACAACATCGGTGATGTGTGTGCTGTACAGTATATTTTAGATCGCTTGCCAGATTATAAACGCCTCAAAGAGATTATTGATACCTACCCCCTAACTATGGGCGACAACATGCGTAAAATTCACGAGTATTCTGAAGCACTCGAGAAATTCGGCCACAAAGATTACTACGATGTTCAAGACCGCCTGATGCAAAACCTTGCAAAATACCAGATTGATGAGCAAAAAGCTTTGATGCCAATGATTGGCCTGAGCGGTGGTCAAAAACGCTTTGTGGAACTGATATTGGTACAATTCTCTGAACCTGACCTGGCATTAATTGACGAACCAACCAACCATATGGACTACATTGCCAAAAAAGCCTTTATTGAGTGGCTGGAGGCTGCCAAACATGCCTGCCTTATTATTACCCACGACCGTGATGTACTGGAAAAAGTAGACAGGATTATTGACCTCAAAGATAAGAAAGCTTTCCCCTATAAAGGCAACTACAGCGCATATCTTAAACAAAATACTACCAACACCACCAATCAGCTGCAAAGTTATGAGATTGCCCAAAAAACCATGGCCAATGTCCGTAGTCAAATTGCCTACGCTATTGCCCGTGCACCTGGATACGCCGGTAAGTCTGCTAACAACCCCTTTATTGTCATGCGTGACCGCCTGCAAAAACAACTTAAAGAGCTGGAAGCAGCCAATCCAAAACCAAGCTTCTGGATTGATCAAGAATCAGCCGCCGCACTTAATCCAAAAACCACCGCTAATTATGAAAAGTTCAAAGCCAAGAACATCAAGATTGATAAACAAACTGAGGGCGAACGGGCTACTACGCTTTTAACGCTTAACGGAGTCCAGCTAGGTTATGATCAAAATCCATTGTTTGCACCTGTCAGCTTTGCACTTCAATCAGCCGAACGTCTGCACATTATTGGTCGCAATGGTGCCGGCAAAACCACCTTGGTGCGCGCCATAGCTAATGGTGTCCGTGGCGAAAAAATTCCTACACTTCTAAAAGGTACCGTCACACCGGGGCACCACATCCGTCTTAACATGTACGAGCAAGAAATGGGTGATAAGCTGCTTGAACTTACGCTCTACGAAGCCATCGAGAGCATATACCGCGACTTTGACTTGGCCATCAACCCCCAACACATCATGCGCAGCATGGGTGATTATTTGTTTGAACCTGCTGTTGATGCGCAAATCCTAGTTAAAAATCTTAGCGGTGGACAAAAAGCCCGTCTGCAACTGATTAGAATGCTCATCAACAAACCAAACTTACTAATTTTAGACGAGCCAACCAACCACCTAGACCTTCCAAGTATAGAAGAGCTCGAAAACGCCCTCAGGCCATACCACGGCGCCATAATTTATATCTCCCACGACAGTTATTTTGCTCGTAACCTTGGAGGTAAAGAACTCAAAATCGGGAGATAGCTACTTTTGAATTGAGTTATTTATAGTAGTCTTGTTAAGCATATCACCAGGCTCAGGAGTAGAATTATTTTTCCTGACGACATTGTAGTCTGATTCCGAAATAATTACTTTTTCAATGTTACTGACCTGGTGATTGGGCTTAACGATAAAGCAATCCCTGTCTTTATGGATAGTACGATAAATACTCAAACGCACTGGAATTTTAATTTCACAATTTTCGTCCGAACATTCGCATTTAAATTCAAGACGAAGGTCGTCATTTCGAACAAGATGCGGGTTACCATCAGTAACATGCATCGCATCCAGCTCATCCAGACCAGTGCCTATTTTTTCGTTAGCACGCCTAAAAATCATTTCGTTTTCGATTTGTTTACGTTCTTGGACAGGAATTTTCATATTAAAAATAATATCTAGATGGCGTAATTATGTCATCACCAAATTACTGCCTTATATGAGCTGTCTTAACATGTTTATAGCTACCAACATGCTCTCTACTTGATGGGTGCGTAAGTGATGCAATGAAGTATCGTCTTTACCATATAGCGCCATAAGCCAGAAGCCTGAAATCCAAGCTAATGAAGCAGCATCTAGTTCGTCTGGACAATCTTGAAATACGTCAAAACCTGTCTTTTGAACGCTCACTAACATAACTGTTTTTTCGAAACCCTTGCTGCCAATACAGCTCCAGTTCCAGTCAACCAGCATACCTTTTTTAGACGCGGGACTATAGCCAAAATTGTCACTACGTGCATCAAAATGAACTAATTCAGTGCCCCGCCAAGGATCAGTTGCTGCTAAATTTCGGCATTTTTTAAAGAATTTTTCATCTGCAATAAACGCTCTAACTTCATCATAGAGCCCAGGATGGTTCATCTTTATCCATCCGAAATTGTCTTGTGTGTAGTCATGTTTTGCCAATGTGTTAGGGCCTAGGTTGTCGACGTTAAAATACTCTCTAGCACTCTCAGAAAATGGTGTGAGATTTTCGATGCACTTGAACATTGCTTGAAGCTTGTCGTGATCCCATGAGGGTGACCAGTCTGACATAGATAAATCTGGTAGTGCAAAACCATCGTTGCCATGAGCAAGCATTTTTGGCGCACCGCTATAGCCGTGTTCGTTTAGCCACATATAGGCTCTAATCTCTTTGTCAAGCCAACCCTGAGTCATTTCATCAACAGCAATCTTAACAAATACTGTACTCTTATCAGCCAGGGTAACTATTCCTCGCTTTGCGTGCGTAAATCCTCCCGTCACCGGCCGTATATTGACGTCTGCCGCCTTTTTTATATCTTCCCAGTTCATTTTAAAATTTTACGTTTGGATAGATTGCACGTGTCACGTTGTCATATTCTGTCTTTAGCTGCGGGAAAGGAACTCCTTCACGGGCGGTAACACCTTCAAAAATCCAGAATACCCGCTCGCTAAAACCTAAGCCACAAGTTGGTGGCATACCGTATTCCAGCATTTCGACATAGTCGATGTCGAGCATCATAGCCTCATCGTCACCAGCATCACGCATCTGTTGCTGTTCTAAGAAGCGGCTAAGTTGGTCAACCGGGTCGTTCAGCTCAGAAAACAAGTTACACAATTCTGAGCCGGCAATCACAGCCTGGGCCCGCTGTGTGAAGTTTGGGTCTTCGTCATTCGATTTACTGAGCGGCGAAATAAATGCTGGTGTGTTTATGAGCCAGACCGGCCCCTCAACATCTTTGCGAATATTCTTCCAAAGTTTATCAATCCCACGGGGGATGTTTTCGGTCTTTTCGACTTCCAATTTGTGCTTTTTAAGCTGTTCTTGAATCTGCTTAATCGTACAGTTGAAAATATCGATGTCGTAATGGTCTTTTATAACCGTGGCATAGTCCCACTGCTCCCATGCCTTGGTCATATCGACGTCTTTACCACCGACTTTGAAATGCAGCGTGCCGAAAGTTTTTTCCAAAATCGTACGGAACATGTCTTCCATCAGCGACATGCCATCCTGCCAGTCCGCATATGCCCAGTACCACTCCATAGCGACGTGCTCTGGAAGGTGCTCGTCGGAGTAGTTTTCGTTTCTAAAGCGTGGTCCGATGTCATAGACTTTTTCAAACCCAGCACCAATCAACCTTTTAAGCGGTAATTCGTGCGAAATACGAAGGTAAAAGTCTTGGTCTAGCGCATCCATGTGGGTTACAAACGGGTTCGCATCCGCCCCACCAGTGGTATGCTCAAGCACCGGGACATTGACTTCCAAAAAGCCCTTTTCATTCATAAAATCCCGCGTGGCCTGCCAGAACTTTGTCCGTCTTACAAACCGTTGTCGAACACCAGGGTTGACGTTCATATCCACATACCGCCTGCGCATACGCTGTTCTTTGTCCGTAAAGCCTTCTTGTTGGCTTGGCATTGGTCGTATGGCCTTTGTAAGCAAACGGAGCTTCTCGACATCAACCGATATCTCACCTGTCTTAGTTTTGATGACTTTGCCTGTGCATTCAACAAAATCTCCTGTATCTAAAAGTGCTATGTTCTCGATGCCAATTTCACTATTTTTTGAGTCTGCTTTTGCCTCACTCGTTCGCCAGAAGAGTTGCAGATCACCGCTGTCGTCACGAATGACTACAAAGGCTAACTTACCAAATTTACGGATAGAACTAATGCGCCCAACCACCTTTACTGGCTTGTTTTCCAGTTCATCAAATTCTGTAATTATCTGAGCGTTACCGTGGGTCCTATGTGTCTTAGCTGGGTATGGATTGATACCGAGCTTTCTTAGTACTTCTAATTTGCGGAGCCGTTCGTTTCTAAAGTCTTGTAGCGTTGCCATAATGAGATTAAGTATACAACAGATACAGTACTAGGAGATATGCGTAATAGCGTAGCTGAGCGTTTCGGCTGGAGTTTTGATTTCGACTTCTTCGCCGACTTTCTTGCCCATAAGCGCTTTTCCAATAGGAGATTCGTCTGATATCTTTCCACTTAATGGGTCTGCTTCAACAGTACCGACAACTTGAAACTCTTTCGTTTTACCATCTTTAGCCTTAAGCTTGACGGTCGAACCAAGTGCCACTTTGCTATCACCTTTTGGTGCTTTGATAATTTCAGAATTCTGAAGGATATTTTCGATTTCTTCAATACGACCTTCTTGGCGACCCTGATCTTCTTTGGCTTCGTGATATTCGGCATTTTCGGCTAGATCGCCCTGGGAGCGTGCGGTTGCAATTGCTTCAGATAGTTCGCTGCGGCGGCCGGTCAATGCCGCGAGTTCTGCAGAAAGTTCTGCGTGCCCTTCAGCGGTCAAATGGAATTGTTTCTTCATATTATTGCTTCCTTTGCTGTTCATTCAAGGGGTTAAAAAAATACTGGTCGATTGTATTCGCCAGCTCAAATACAAGTATCAACTACTACTTTGATTTCTGCAATTGATTTTTGAGCTGTTCTATTGTGATTAATGTACTATTGGCTTCTGAACGGGCTTTTAACTCTACTTTGCCCTGCTCCATAGTCTTATTACTTATAACAATGCGGTATGGCATACCTAAAAGGTCGGCGTCAGCAAACTTCTCGCCGGGACGGGTGTCACGGTCGTCATACAGTACGCTTATATCACTTGCTTGCAGGTCAGCATATAGCTCGTCAGTAGCCTTTATTACTGCCTCATCTTGTCCTACGGATGCTAGATACACTTTAAATGGCGCAATATTAGCTGGCCAAACAAGCCCCTTTTCGTCTGCAAGAAGCTCTGTAATAACTCCTACAAGGCGGGATGGTCCAATACCGTAACAACCCATCAACACGTTCTGGTCTTGGCCACTTTCGTCAACAAAAGTAAGACTAAGTGGCTTGCTGAACTTGTCTTTGAGTGTAAATATATTTCCTACTTCTGCTGCACGTAGTTCTTCGAGATCTTCACGTTTTAGCCCTAGGTCTTTCAAGACATTGTCATTGTTTACTTCTTCGTTAATAGCAATCTTCTTTGCACGGTCGACATAAATAGTATCTTCACCTGCCTCGCAAATAGTTTGGAATTCGTGGCTAAACTGCGTAAACATGCCGCCGCTAGCAAATGTTAAGAAAGTTTGTTCGCCTATCCCCAGACGTTCGTAGACCTTGAAATATGCTTGTTTAATCTTCTCATAAATTTCATCATGTTCCGCTTCTGTACGAGCAAAACTGTAGAGGTCTTTCATAAGAAATTCTCGTCCACGCATCACACCACTCTTAGCACGTACTTCATTCCTGAATTTTGTCTGAATTTGGTACGCCATAAACGGTAAATCTTTGTATGAATTAATGTATGGCTTGATTGCACGCACAATAGGTTCTTCGTGCGTTGGCGCCAGACCAACTTCGGTATCATTTTTAAGCTTTGTCTTAAACCATACATCCACTTTTTCATCGTCCCAACGGTCGGTTGATTTCCAGATTTCTGGATCTTGAAGCGCTGTTAGCTTCATTTCTTGCCCGCCAATGGCATCCATTTCTTCGCGGATAATTTGGTTGATGTTTTCGAGTACTTTTAGCCCAAGCGGCAAGAACGTATAAACGCCAGCCATTTCTTTATGCACATAGCCGGCACGAATAAGCAACTGTGCATTCTTGCTGACTTCATCGGATGGTGTGTCTTTTTTAGTTTTAGTAAAAAGCTGTGATATTTTCATATTTTATCCCGTTTCTATCTGTTAATTCGTAAATATTTCTGCGTGTGAAAGGTGCGTGAAAAGATATACTACCACATGGGTGGCTTACGAAAAGAAAACACCCTTAAACTGTTCATGATGACATTGTACCCTGCTCAGCTTTCTCTGTAAAACCCTTAAAACTTGGCGTGGAAGAGTGCCAAGAATGCAATCCCGTTTTTGAGTGCATGTAACATGATACTGGACCAGAGACTGCCCGTCTTTGCGCGCAAAATACATAGCATAACTGACAGCGTAAATGTGTCGAGAGCCGCTACCCAGAGGAGTGGCGCACCACTCCCAAACTGTAAGTGCGCGATTCCAAAAAGTACACTCGTTAAAATAACGGCGTAGCGCGTCCGGAACTTTTGGCGCAATGATGTAAACAAGAAACCTCTAAACATGATCTCCTCCGCAATTGGCGGCAGAATTACAAGCGACGCAAAAACATAATATAGTTGAGTACCGCTGGCGCCTTCAAAGCCAATTTTCTGCTCCTGATTGGTATTTATAAGGCTACTAAAGTGTCCGGCTATGGTAACAATGATTAGATAACAGATAAAATATATGGCGTAGCCACTAAGTGCGTAAGCTATGTCACGAAAGGCTGGGCGGACGAGGCCAATCTTTTGCCTCGTAATGCGCGCCCGTTTTAGCAGCCATAGTACCAGCCAAACAGCAAAGATTTCGGCAAGGAGGATGTAGACAAACTGAGCAATGACGGAGCTAGAAAGCCAGTTGGAGCCTTGATCTGCTGTCCAATTTTTAAGCGCGGGATAAATAGCAATCAAAATTCCGGCACCAATTTGGCTGGCAAAGAATATGGCAATAACCGCAGTTCCACTGGTGTATGGGTCGTGCTTAAAAAATGGGCGTTTGCCCACTGTCGTCAATTCTTTGATGGACGGTTTTATAGAGTTCTGGAGTTGGACGGCTTCGGGAGAAGTTGGCTTTTTTTTCTTAAATACCATCTTAGAAGAACCTGCGGATATCAACAATCGTGATTACGGCGAACAATAACATCAGTACCGCAAAGCCTGTGCCATGTATGCGCTCTTCAGTCTTTTGTTTAAGCTCTTTGCGCCGTGCGCGATACAACAACGTAACAAACAATCGACCGCCGTCCAGCGCTGGGATTGGTAGGACATTCATAATGGCAAGTGTTAATGACAAAATAGCAATTACAAACACCACCAGGCCAAAACCCTGCTTAGAAATCTGATATAGCACTGTAAATATTCCGACTGGCCCTGATACTTGGCTGCCTGCCTGCTCTTGCCCAGCCTGACGAGCTACTTTGTTGCCGGTAAAGAAACCAGCTGTCAGCGACCCAAGGCCCTTGACTGCCTTACCGAGACCTTGGAACGTCGCAACTGTAAAGTCCTTCATGACGCCAGCTGCCACGATTGGTGCCGACCACGTTGACCGGCGGATTTGCAGGCCAGATTCGGCAGAATAGGGTGCCACGCCGAGGTGTGGCGAGGTAGCATTGAGTGTGATGTCTTGGGTTATTCTTTGACCTGAACGCTTAATGACCACTGAGACACTCTTGCCGGCATATGTGTTGGTGGTGTTACTCAATGCTTCTGGCTTATCTATCACTTTCCCAGCAATTGATATGATCTGATCGTCAACCTTTAAGCCAGCTGTTTTGGCAGGAGAATTATCGACCACACGGTCAACCTTGACAATACCCTTGTTGTCGACTTCTTTGACAATCTTGGTGTCAATCTTTACCGTAAATTGGTTATCAAGCAGCTTTGGCATACCCGTCAGTGCAACCAGTGTGAATAGGACAAATGCTGCAATCAGATTCATGACCACGCCCGCCATCATAATCTTTGACTTAGCCCAGGTGGTGGCTGCTCCAAAGGCACCTTTTTCGGTGTCATTGTCGTGCTCGCCCTTGAGCTTAACGAACCCACCAAGTGGCAACCAGTTTAAGGAATAGATCGTACCTTTTCGCTTGGTCAAAATCTTGGCACGAGGGGGGAAGCCAAGGCCAAATTCCTCGACCTCTACGCCGTTACGGCGTGCGAAGAGATAATGTCCAAACTCATGAAAAATGACTAGGCCGATAAACATCAACAAACCGAGAATAAAATAAAAAATCGCCATTCAATTAAGTATACAGGAATGCGCCTGTAGAGCCGACTACACTTTCATGACCTCAGCTTCTTTAGCGGCAGCGAGTGCATCTATGTGTGCCTTTTGCTTGTTCATCATATCTTCAATCTGGTTGCTAAGGCGCTTGGCTTCGTCTTCTGACACGGCCTTATCTTTCTTAGCTGCATCAATCCCGTCCATGGCATCGTGCCGAACTCCACGCATGGTAATAAGGCATTCTTCTACCTTACCGCCGAGCTGTTTAGCAATCTCACGCCGTCTGTCCTCAGTGAGTGCTGGGATTGGCACGCGGACCATACGGCCATCATCACTTGGGTTAAGGCCCAATGATGGATTGTCGCGAATAGCACTAGCTATGGCCGGGATGTTGCTTGGGTCAAATGGTGAAATCTGGAGTAACTGGGCTTCGGGGGCGGTCACTGTACCAACCTGAATTAGCGGCATCTGAACACCGTATGCTGTAACTATTACGCCATCTAGCATGCCAGGGTGCGCCCTGCCAGTGCGGATTTTTTTGAGTTCTTCCTCGAAGTGCGTCAGCGCGTTTTTAAACTTTGATTCTGATTCGCTAATTATTTGGCTTGGCAGCATTGGCAAGTGTCTCCGTTGTTATGTGTACTTGATAGTATACCCTCTTACGGTCTAAAGGTGTTAAGGAAACGATAATTATTAGCCATACATTACCCCTTGTATATTGCAAAATACTCCATTATGTTTTAAAATGAATATTAATGTCAGAAATAAACGTTGTTGGTACCTTCAATATTGACGCATGCGACGACTGCGCTAAGCAGGATGTATGTGCAGGTTTTTCGTTTGCCGAAAGCATGAGACAGAGATTGAGAGATAGTTCGCAAGCTATTAGCGAACGGTTTGAAGACGCTATCAGAGATGCAACAATGTACGTTAATGAAGGCGGCAGAGCAAACGCCCAGTCAGAGCTAGATATTGCTAACAAGCGCTTTGCTGGATTATTACTTCAATCCAAAGCACTACAAAACACTATGACTGAAGTTGTGGCTGAGACAGTAATTGCGCAGGGAGAACCAGAGTCGATGAAAACAAGATACGACTTTAAACGCGGTACACTTGAAGATATATTGGTATCATACCGTAAGGAACTGGGACCGGACTGTACGGTTGAAGTACTTGACGGAATAGGCACGGATGTACGCTACTATGCTAGTACAGGCATATGCGGTGCAATTGGCGTCGAAGAACGAGCTTAGGCTTTAGGCTACTTCGCCGAGGGCGATGCGTGAGAATTTGCGAACAAGTACGTTTTCGCCAAGCCGGGCACCGTGCTCTTTAACCAATTGTCCAACGGTAATGTCCGGATTCTTTACAAATGGCTGTTCAAGTAAGCATTTTTCAGCAAAGTGCTTTTTAAGCATGCCAGTTACGATGTTTTCGATCATGTTGTCGGGCTTGCCGTCTGTCTTGGCTTTTTCGGTAAATTCTTTTTTAGCGGCTTCTTGTACTTCTGCCGGGATCGCATCCATTGAAACAAACTCCGGGTTGCTGGCAGCTATGTGCATAGCAACATCCTTCACAAGATCAGTAAAGATTTCGTTACGGGCAACAAAGTCTGTTTCGCAGTTGATTTCAACCAAAACGCCAATGCGGCCGTCGTGGTTGTAAGTACCAACAAGTCCGGCACGAGCTTCGCGTTCGCCACGCTTGTCGGCTTTAGTCATACCTTTTTTGCGCATTGCGGCGAGGGCTTTGTCAAAGTCACCATTTACTTCGTCTAAAGCGTGCTTAGCATCGGTTAAACCAACACCTGTTAAGTCTTTTAATCTTTTAATATCTTCGATTGCTACTGCCATTTTTATTCTCCTTTTTTCTCAACGGCTTCTTTTTCTTCGGTCTTGTCAGCAGGTTTTTTGGCCTTGTTACGGCCTTCTTCGATAGCTGCTTTTACATAGCTAGCAATGAGGGTAAGCGTCTTGATAGCGTCGTCGTTGCACGGCACTGGATACGTCACCATGCTTGGGTCAGCATTGCTGTCTGTTAATGCAACAATTGGGATGTTTAATTTGCGGGCTTCACTGACGGCATTGTGGTCTTCGGATGGGTCAAAGACAAACACGGCGCCAACTCGGGCGGCCATGTCTTTGATGCCACCATACTGAATGTTCATGAAGTCGATTTCTTCTTGGAAGCGCTGGATTTCAAGCTTGTTGTACTTGTTTGCAAGCTCGCCTGATTCCATCTTGGCTTCAAGGTCTTTGAGGTGCTTGATACGGACATTGATGGTGTTACTGTTCGTCATCATACCGCCCAACCAACGCTCAACGACATAGGGCATGTTGGTATCAATTGCGAGCTGCTTGGCAATGTCATGAACTTGGCGCTTGGTGCCCACAATCAGGACTTGCTTACCTGCTTGGGTAGTTTGACTGATAAAGCTTAAAGCTTCCTCAAGCTTTTCGACTGTTTTTGTCAGGTCAATAATGTGCGAACCATTGCGCTTGCTATGGATATAGGGCGCCATCTTTGGATGCCAACGTGATGTTTTGTGGCCAAAATGCGCTCCGGCATTCAATAGCTCTTTGATATCTACATTTGTAGCCATATGGGGTGAACTCCTTGTTCTTCGGTACGGTGCTAGCCCATCAGGAGCCAAGTGGCCATCTGAAAGGAGGATTCTGCTCCGCCCTGTTTAGTTTATTACCCCCTCATTGTAACAGATGCGCGTATCTGTTACAAGTGCGTAGGTTTTAGACCCCTACCCTTTTACCAACCCAAGAAACCAGTCACATCGTAAGGATTTTCGACATTGCGGGTACGCCCATTGTCATAATGCCACCGCGTCCAGCCTGGCACATTTGCACGGTTGTTTTTGGCGTTTGCCTTAACAAACAATCCCCGTCCATAGGCCCGAGTATCTGTTGGCGGGTTATATATTGCCGTGTTTACTTCTTCGGGGGTGATGTATAAACGATCTTTTGTTTGTGCGCGTAATATGTTTGCTATGCCCTTTGGTCCTAACTTTTCGCATTTTATGTCAATTTCTCTGAGCGCGTCAGTGGTTTTGCCGCGTTCCCTTGCATGTTCAAGCAACAGTTCCTTGCGACGCCATGTTGCAATCTCATCAAGACTATCCGGGTCTGCAAGTGCACCATCGGCTATATCAAACCACTGCTGAGCAGCTTCCGCTTCTTCTTTTGGTAACTGCACTTTTTCTGACATTTTAAGAGCTGCCTCTGCCAACGCCCGTTGCAACTCAAGTGGCTTCATACGAGCTTCCGTACCCCTCAGAACCATACCTTTAAAATAGTTTTTAGATATTGTGCGCAAAGCATTAACAGGATCACACAGCTCAATGCGTGTAGGCTGCATCTTCTGCTCTATGAGCCTCAATACAAGCGAAGTGGTTGCAAATTGCATATAAGTAATAAACGGGTCGATATTGGCATCAAAGCAGCGTACCTCAACACGTTGCCAGTCAATCACGTCGGCCTCGCTATTCGTAAATTCACCTTCTGGATCCATAACCATTGGTTTGTCGCCTTCGAGTGTACGAGTAGTTCCAATAGCTTGGCCAATACTTTGTGCTTTTTGGGAGACAATGAAGCTAGCGCCATCCAGTGCCAAAGCGCCTTCGCCAAATAATACTGCACTTGTTGCCAAGTGGCTCGCGAGTGTTGGCATGAACTGAAACTTTGACACACTGCGCGGCATACAAAAATTTGCATGATATCCGCTTGTTTTATACATAAAATCATCGGTGCTTTCATATGGTATATAATTGCCGGTACGCCGAAAAACATCTACACTAGTTTGCGTCATGGCACCACCGGCTGCTGCCAAATGGAGGAGAATTTCTTCTGATGCACTTTCGTATACGGCAATCTCTCGCGCTGTTAGTAGCTCTGGTGTGGTTGTTTCAAAAGCCATCAGATCCACATAAAAACGCGCACCATTCTGAATAAATGAGCTTTTCTTAGCCACATCGGGCATCAGAGTTAACCAATTATAATCTAACGACTTGGCGTTGCCGCTAAGACCTGAGAGCGTATGCTCCATCTCACTCCCCATAATGCGTGGCGGTGGCGTATCGGTAAAAAAATCCTCGGGTTGTACAAGTTTCATAGAGTTACTATTTAAACACATATTACAAATATGTCTATCTCGGTTTATGTGTTTATATCTGGGGTTGACCAGATGTAACAGATACGGTATACTTAATCGAATATGAAGACAGACCTCCACCATAAAGATTACCGCAGCGTTGTGTTCGAAGACCTCAACGATGGTACTCGCATTTTGACCCGTTCGACTGTTGCCACAGAAGAAAAAATCAAATGGGAAGACGGCAACGAATACCCGCTTGTTAAAGTACACATTTCTAGCAGCTCTCACCCGTTCTTTACGGGCCAGGAAAAGCTTGTTGATATCGAAGGCCGCGTTGATAGGTTTAAGGCTCGTACCGAAGCTGCAAAAGCCGCACGCGAAGCAAAAGCCGCCAAGAAGCCACGGAAGTCGGAAGAAAAAGCCGAAACAGCACAGAAGCTCGGCGCTACTCCACAACGTTAGCTATATTTGATTTTCAAACCGCCGATTCACAAGGAACGGCGGTTTTTTGTATATAATAAGGATAAATCATGGAAGAAAAAGCTCAGAATTACCGCGAAGAATTAGAAGGATTGAAGAAGCAGCTGCAAGACCCTGCTATTTTTAGCACCCCCGAATATCCACGGATTGCGAAGCGTCAAAGTGAGCTTGAGAACCTTGTTGGCATTTTTGATGAAATCAACAAACTAGAACAACAAACCGTTGAAGCTAAAGAACTTGCCGGTAGTAATGACGAGATGGGTGATTTAGCCCGCATGGAACTCAGCGAGTTAGAGCCACGGCTTGCCGAGCTGCAAGCAAAATTGCAGGAGTTATTAGTGCCAAAAGACCCTAACGACGAACGTAATGCCATTTTTGAAATCCGTGCCGCGGCTGGCGGTGACGAATCAAGTTTGTTTGCGGCCGAGCTATACCGGATGTATGCCCGGTTCTGCGAAATGCATGGCTATAAGATTGAACTGCTTAACGAAAGCCCCAGCGAGGCCGGTGGTTTTAAAGAAATCAGTTTTATTGCCCGCGGCGACGAACCGTTTGGAATGTTTAAGTTTGAAGCTGGCGTCCACCGCGTCCAACGCGTCCCCGAGACAGAAAGCCAGGGCCGTATCCATACCTCAACCGTTACAGTAGCCGTGCTGCCGGAAGCTGAGGAAAAAGATATTGAGATCAACCCCAGCGACCTACGGATTGATGTCTATCACGCCAGCGGGCACGGCGGCCAGTCTGTTAACACCACCGACTCCGCCGTGCGTATTACCCACCTTCCGACTGGGTTGGTAGTAACGCAGCAAGACGAAAAATCGCAGACGAAGAATAAGCTAAAAGCTCTGGGTGTTTTGCGCTCACGCCTGCTGCAAGCGCAGATAGAATCGGAGCAGCAAAAGTTGTCAGACAGCCGTAAAAAACTCATCGGTTCTGGCGACAGAAGTGAAAAAATCCGCACCTATAATTTCCCGCAGGACCGCATAACCGACCACCGCATAGGCTACAGCCGCAGCAACATCCCTGGCGCTATGACCGGCCAGATTGATGACCTGTTCGAAGAGCTGCATAAAGCCGAACACGACCTTTTGAACCAAGAGGTCTAAGCGTATGGATATCAAGACCTATCTTATAAATGCTACTAAAGCACTCGAATATAAAGACGTGACGACAGCACGGCTAGATGTATTAGTTTTGCTGGAAGACAGCTTAGGCAAAGACCGCTCTTGGCTTTTAGCACATCCTGAACTGCCGCTGGATGAACCAACGATGCAGAAGCTAAACGCAATGGTTAAACGCCGTGCTATGCATGAACCCCTTGCCTACATTCGCGGTCACAGTGAATTTTATGGACGAGAGTTTATGGTTACGCCTGATACACTGCAGCCGCGAGCCGAAACAGAGACTATGATTGATCTATTAAAAAAGTTGGAGCTTAAAAAGCCCATAATTGCTGAGATTGGGACGGGTTCTGGATGCATTGCCGTTACTGCAAAGCTGGAATTTCCTGATGCACAGGTGTATGCCACCGAGATTGATGCGGCAGCGTTAAAAGTTGCCCAGCAAAACGCACAAAAACTGCAAGCGGACGTAACATTTTATAAGGGTAGTTTATTAGAGCCACTTTTAAAAAATAAAGTTCAACCCACGGTTTTATTAGCCAACCTGCCATATGTACCCGATAACTATGAGATTAACCGGGCAGCGTCCCATGAACCCAAAATTGCACTGTTTTCCGGCCAAGATGGACTTGACCATTACAGAGAGTTTTTTGACCAGATTGGTGCAGAGTCAGAATTCGCAACAAAGCTGCAATTTATACTAACCGAGTCGTTGCCCGCACAGCATGCGGCCCTCAAAGCACGTGCAAAAAAGTGTGGGTTTAGACTCCAAAAAACAGAAGATTTTATCCAGGTTTTTGAACGAAGCTAATGCAGACCAATTAACACGTGACTAGGACTGCGGGGCGGCTTCAAGGGTGACGTCTATTTTTTGATCTTTGCCGTCACGGTTCACCGTCAAGTTCACCTTGGTGCCAACCGTAAAGCGGCCAAGCAATGACACAAGCGAGTTAGTCTCATCGATTTTAGTACCGTTGATTTCAGTAATGATGTCTTTTTCCTGCAGGCCAGCCTTTTCGGCTGGGCTATTTGGCAGTACAGAAGGATCGCCGTTGGCACTTGGCGCTATGTAGGCTCCACGCTTGACGTCAAGATTGTACGTATAGGCGTAATCGTCGGTGAGCAAAACGTAACGGATACCAAGGTATGGACGCTCTAACTTACCATTTTTTTCGACGCTGGCAATTAAACCCTTGATATCGTTAAGCGGGATAGAAAAACCAATATTTTGAGCATCGGCAATGGCAACGTTTATACCAATAACTTCTCCATTTATATTAACAAGTGGACCGCCTGAGTTGCCTGGATTAATTGCTGCATCAGTTTGGAAGAGGTTTTGTAATGTTTCGGTGCTACTATTGCCGCCAGAATCACCTGCCTGGATACTACGTCCAAAGCCTGAGATAATGCCACTCGTGACCGTGTTTTGGAACTGTCCAAGGGCATTGCCGATGGCAACAACTTTGTCGCCCACTTGGACTTTTGAGGAGTCGCCGACTACTGCTGGGGTGAGTTTTTTGCCCTTAAGGTCTTTTATCTGCAAAAAAGCGATATCTAGAGGGTCAGTTTCGGACGTGCGTCCCACGACCGTGACGTCAGTGAGCTTGGTACCATCGGAGAGCGTGACACTCACTTTAGTGGTTCCTGCTGGCACTACATGCCTGTTAGTAATAATGAGGCCTTCTTTGGTCAGGATAACGCCGGTGCCGGCACCTTGTTGTGTTTGGGGCCGTGAAAAGCCAAAAAGATCTTGAGAGCTTGTCTGGGCACTTACGTCAACCGACACTACGCTTGCTCCAACATTCTTAGCGATGGAATTAACGAGCTGACTTTCGTTACTAATAATCTGCTGTTTTGCTTGCATGCTAGTGGTGTCATAGCCTTTGTTGCGTGCTCCAAAATAGCCACCGCCGAAGCCTGCGGCAACTGCAACCATCAGCATGAAAAGCGTTGTTGCGAGACCAGACTTTTTATCATGAGTAATTGATTGAGAGCCGGATTCGTCTGACTCTTTTGGTAATGGTGCCAATGGTGGTAGGTCATTTTGTGATGATTTTTGCATATGTATGTATTATAGCAAGTTAGCTAAGAGTACACTTAAAAAAGTTTTAAAAGTAGGGTTGTAACCTATTCTAAAATACGAAAGTATTTAATAAAGTTTATTATGGGGTCCCTATAAAACAGCTCTCATGAGGTGTGTCTAAAGAGCTTTGTCACCCCAAGATGAGAATAATAAAACGACGACAATAATAGCACTCATAACCAAGAGCACCTCACGTCGCACCAGTGTCGAAAGCCGATCATTATTTTCGAGATAATACAGCGTAGCGATTCCAAAACCAAGTACCGACAAAATAAGCATTGGTTGCGAGATAAATCCATAATAAAGGAGCCAGTGTCCGAGCACCCAGGCCAATGCGCCGCCAAAGAATCCCCAGGTATGAGAGATCATAGAGCTCAGTGGCTCATCAAAACTGCTTAAGAAATGCCGCGCTGCAAGATAACACACTACCCAAGTCGCTACCACCAAAACAAGCAACGATGAATGTCCCCATAAGATAAAAATGGATGCCAGGCCAAGTAGTTGACCTATGCCCGCCTGCACTGCACTCCAAAAGGTCGACGAACGTGGCTTGATGAGCGTCAACCATACCCCATAACCAATTGCCCATACCAGCTGCCATGACTGTTGGGACGGCGCACCAGCTATAAAACTAACAAACGACAAACCAACGATAATATCTATGGCGTTGGCGCGGATATTAGCCGGCCAATGGCGCGGACGGACGGCAAGCATACGCCATTTGCTAGCAAGAACTACTGCATACGCCAGTGGCGCAACTTCAAGGCGTACCAGAATAAAGACAAGCAGTGGTAAAACCGCCACTAACAAAACATGTACGATGGTACTAAAGCCATTGGCTGGCTTGAGACGGTCAAGTCTGTTCATATATCTAAGACCTTAAAGGCTTGCTGATGATTCATTGCTGCCTAGTATTATAACAAAGTCAGCAGTACCTGGCGTTATAGCAGTGTCAGGAAGCTCGCTAACAGCCATAACACCAAGCCGTTTCTCTAGGTAATTCTTAGTATATTTTTTGGCGCCTTTCCGAAGGTCAACCAGCATAGTTTTGGTATATGTCTTGGTAGGTGCATCAGCAACTTGTGTGACACTGTAACCATATGACTTGAGTTCGGTGCTCTTGAGTGTTGCAAGACCTGGGGTATTGGTGCCGTTCAGAATAATGATGCTGGCGTTTTCACTCTTAAGGAATGAGTCACGCAAGGTGTTACGCACATAGGACTGGATGTCGCCATACACAAACTCACCGGCGCGGGGCACAACAACGGATTGGCTGTTGATGGTGTCAGTTGTCACAAAATTGTTTGGTGGATCAGCTAGACCAATTGAGGCGATTTTGGTAGTCGGAATTTCTTTGACAATGTCGTAGACGCGCTTGAGTTCATTGGTGCTAAAGTCTGTTGCAACGTGGTCGCCAATGGCGTCAATAAGTTGGTTAACTTTGAGTGGGTTAGCAAATGTCCCGAGTGAAAGAATTTTATCTTTGAGAGAAACTATTACTTCACGCTGGCGCTCAGTTCTATCAAAATCACCACGGAGCGACCCATGCCGCGACTGCGCATACAACAGCGCATGTTTGCCATCAAAATGCTGTTGGCCAACGGCCGCAATCAATGGATTGTTATTATTATCCGCCTTGATGAATGTGTCATAGACTTCTGTCTTGACGTTTATATCGATGCCACCAACAGCGTTGATTGCGGCGGCAAAGCCCTGAAAATCCACCATGCCAAAATACTGAATCGGTATACCCAAGACTGTTGTTACGGTTTTCTCAATTGCTTTGATGCCGGCTTTTTCGGCCTCGGCCTTAACATCTGCGTTTTGTTGTTTGATGGAATAGTTATTTAACACACCATATTTAGCATTGGCATAGACGGCGTTGATCTTTGACTGACCGCCAACGGGTGACTTGACCCAGAGGTCACGCGGCAAACTCAACAGTGCAATTTCTTTAGCAATTGGGTCAATGCTAGCAATCAAAATAGTATCAGTCAGATCAGGTCCATCGTGTCCGGCACCACCCTTACCAAGCAATAAGATGTTAACGCGGCCGTCCCCTTCGCCCTTAAGAAGTGTTGGGTCAACATTTTTATTAAGAGCTAATGCGCCGTTGCTGCCACCCTTTAATATGCCTTTAGTCTTGAGGAAGGTCTTAAGTCCTAATGCGCCGGCCATAAACACCACTAAGACTGCTAGAACTCCCGCAATACGAAGACTGTTCTTGAGTTTGTGGTGTTTGTCGTGCCCTTTTGGTTCTTTTTGTTTGCGCCTAAAATGCATAAAACCGCTACGACGATTTTTGACTGATTTTTGTTTTGATTTTCTACCAAACCGTCTTGCTTTGGGTTCTTCATTGTCTGCGGTATAGATCTCGCCCAGTTCGGCAGGCTTATTCATGGCACCAGGATCGCTGATGGGCGCTTGGGACGCAGGTTGAAACCCATCAATTTGTCTAAAGTCGTCAATGCGGCTTATGCGAAACGCGTCTTTGTCCACCGCCTCTTGAGCAGCGTTACCTTTATAATATGTGTTGAAAGCTTGCAGATCGCCCGGATTGTTTGCTGGTTTTTTGGCGCTAAAAACATGAGGTTTAACAAAACCATCAATAGAATGTGCCGAACGTTTTTTATTGTGTCTAAAATTATCCATACAGAAGTATAACCGTATTAGTATAACGGTTTAGACAAAATGCGTAAACCGTCTAAGTACTATGGTTTTCCACGGTTTTATAGTTCAATCATGGGCTATTCGGTATGCTATAGTTAGAGGCTGAATCTATGAACGACATTACGCCGCCAGTTGCACCGCAAACCTTTCATCCGGGATCAGTCACGACCGGAGTTATGCCACCACCTCCTCCGCGCGAAGAGCCAAAATCAAGCAAAATAAAAAGTGTACTGTCAACGCTTGCAGTTCTTTTAATTGCTCCCATTTTAGCCCTGGCTATCACGGCCTTTGTCTTCCAATCTTATGAAGTAGATGGCCCAAGCATGCAGACCACGCTTCAAAACCACGACCGCTTGATAATATGGAAAGTTTCTCGGACATGGGCTCGGCTCACACATCACGACTATACACCACAGCGTGGCGATGTGATTGTATTTATAAAAAGAGGTTTATACGAAGATAGTAGTACTAAAGAAAAACAGCTTATTAAACGGGTAATTGCGCTCCCAGGCGAACGAGTAACGGTAAAAGAAGGAAAAGTGACTGTCTTTAATGCTGCTTTCCCTGAGGGCTTTAGCCCTGATAAAACCCAGCCGTATGGATCAGTCATTACTACAACTGAAGGAGATATTAACCTTACGGTACCTGCTGGGGAAATATTTGTGTGTGGCGACAACCGCTCTAACTCACTCGATTCAAGATATTTTGGACCTGTGCCACAGCGCGACGTTGTTGGCAAACTGGTCGTGCGCATTCTGCCACTGGCCAATGTTAAGAAGTTTTAGTAAGTTTATTGTAGCGTTTCTAAAAGATGTAATAACTTTTCGAGGTCTTGTGGTGTCGTGAAGCCAATCTCCAAACGGCCGCCTTTGGCCATGTGCTTGATGCTGACAGGACGCTTTAGACTTTTGCTGAGAGCTTCGGTTGCTGGGTTCGAGGCTTTGGTTCGTTTTTGGGCTGCTACGGAATCTTTAGCACCGTCTTTGGTGGCCACTACAAACTGCTCGGCCTGACGAACTGACCATCCACGTTTTTGCGTAAGACTTAAAAGTTCTTCTTGTTCGGCCGGGAAGTCTTTGAGGGCTAAGATTGAGCGCGCATGACCTTCTGAGATTTTTTGCTCACGGAGCGCTTGCTGTGCCGCTGGAGATAATTGCAAGAGTCGCACAATATTGTTAACGGTCGAAGGAGCCTTGCCTAGGCGTTTCGCGATGTCATCATAACTTTGACTAAAGAGGTCGTGCAGTCTGTGGATGGAAGCCGCAGTTTCTAGCGGCGAAAGGTCCACCCGCTGAATGTTCTCTACCAGAGCAATCTCTAACTGTTCTAACTCCTTAGAAGTCCGCACAATTGCTGGGATATTTTTGAGTCCTGCCAGCATGCTGGCTCTATAACGGCGCTCTCCCGCGACAATTATGTATCTATCGGGGATATTAGTGGTCGAAACAATGAGTGGTTGGAGTATTCCATACTGTTTTATTGAATCAGCCAGCTGCTCCAGAGCTAAATCATCAAAAAAACGCCGTGGTTGGTCTGGATTTGGAAAAACGGTCGTAATGAGTAAATTTTGTACCCGCTCGCCTTGGTTGTCTAGAAGGGCTTTATCAAAACCGGTTGGCATAAGGACTTCAAAGCCTCTTCCCAGAGCTGGTTTCTTGTTTGGCATTAGTTATTCCCTCCTAAACGTTGAGTAATTTCTTTAGACAGTTGTTTGTATGCCCGCGCACCCTTTGACCATTTATCGTGTTCTGAGATGGGCCTTCCAAAACTAGGCGCTTCGGCCAGGCGTACATTCCGTGGAATTACGGTATTAAACACCTTATCTGCAAAATGCTTTTTTACTTCTGCCATAACTTGGTCCGATAAGCTGGTACGTGAGTCAAACATTGTAAGCAGTACTCCTAAGATTTCAAGCTTTGGATTTATGGCTTCTTTTACTCGTTGTACTACAGCCAACAATTGGCCGAGCCCTTCGAGTGCATAATATTCTGTTTGGACTGGAATCATTACATAGTCCGATGCGCTTAAGGCATTAATTGTGAGCAGCCCTAAACTTGGCGGACAATCAATCAGGATTATATCGTGATTAAATTGTTCAAGCATCTGCTGTAGTTGCAACTCGCGCTGCAGTGAGCTAACCAGCTGAACTTCGGCTCCGGCCAGATTTGCGTTGCTTGGCAGGATTTGCAAACCATCAATGCTGGTTTCCAGGAGTATGTTTGGAGCTGTGGAGTGATTAAATAGCGCGTCGTACAATGTCTCGTTTAAACTCTGCTTATCTATACCGAGCCCGCTGGTGGCATTTCCTTGCGGATCAAGATCTACGAGCAAAACTGACTTGCCAGCCTTTGCCAGATACGCACCCAGATTTACGGCGCTGGTCGTTTTGCCAACGCCACCCTTTTGGTTCAAAACTGCGATTGTTTGAGACACCTAAATACCCCTTTATTCTACACCTAAGGTTATCATAAAATCAGTTACATTTCACGCACTCACTACAAAGCAGGCTTTACGATGACTCCAGATAGTGATTGCACAAGTTCTGTCGATTAGCTACAAGTTATAGTTTTTAAGAATTACTAGCAGGATAATGCTATACGTCTTCGAACAAGTGTATGGTCAATGCACTATGCGGCTAGTTTATGCACTAAACATGGCGACGCTGTCTAGTGCTTATAGTTCGTTTAATTTGCACCTAATCCAGGTAATGCTTTAATATGATGCTTATATGGAGAAAGAGCCGGAGAGAAATTTAGGAACTGCACACCCAGAGAATACCCATGGGCGCACTCCTAAAACTAGGCATAGAAAGTTGCCTATTATTTTAGCGAGTGTAATAGGTACCTTGTTAGTCCTTGCTGCGAGTTTTGGTGGGTGGAAGTTTTTGCACCGGGTCGTTAGTCCCGTGCCAAAGGCTATACAGGCGAATGTTACCTTTCCAGTGTATTATCCAGAGCAAAAGAAGCTACCAGCTGGCTATACGCTCGACCTTACATCGTTTAAAAGCCCCGAGAAAAACGCAGTTGTATACGCAGTACGGTACGGTACTAATAAAAAGTTAGTTTTTGCCCTGCAAGAAAAGCCATCGGATGATGATATCCAGAGTTTTTATGCCAACTACATTCCGCTTCGTAACAAATTGGATGTGCCTGCTGGCCATGCCGAAATAGGCGCATTCAATAACGGTGGAAAAACCGCCACGCAGTCAGTGGTGAGTTTGCCGACCACAAACAAGACTTGGCTCATAATTACCGGGCCGAATGATATTGATCAAAACAATCTGAAGCAGGTTCTTGAATCTATCCGTAAGTAGCGCTGTTAGTTTCCTGTAACAGTATAAGTGTCAACAACCGCAGTATTTCCGACGTTGCTTGTTCCGAATGTTGGGAATATATAGAAGTTTTTAGCGGAAGTACTTACAACTGCCGAGGCAGCTGTGGCTGTACCCATTTGCGTGTTACTGCCGGTCGTTGCAGTAGTTTGAATGAACAAAGTACCTTCAGCCATCATATTAGCCGCATCATAACAGATGACTGTGACGTCGTAATACCATCCCCAGTTTGTAGCGCTTACCAACGCGGCACTTGCCACTGTTGGTACGCCAACTGCCGCGTCATTGGCTCTAGTAGTTGCGTCAGTGCCGTACCTCAGTTCCGTAGCAAAAGTAGAACCAGTAGCGTTTGTAGTGATATGCCCCCGAGCTTTAATTTGAATAGTGCGGCCTGGTTTGCAGTAATTGGCTGGAATTGGTGCTGATAGGTTGAAGGAGGCACATAATGTTGTGCATGTATTTACTGCAGTCGATGCAGCAGTGTTCGAGAACAAAAGTCCATTACATGCCAACCATGATCCAGCTGTTCCACACATAAACTGATGGTTTGTGGAGCTATAGAACATGCCGCCGTCAATTTCTGTAGCGGCATTGGTAGTTGCACCAGCAGCAAATGTTGCGTCAGTGTCGGTGTCTAATACAAGCTGCGAAGTGGTTGTATCGGACGTTCCCACAGTTAATACGCTGTTAAGAGTATCAGCGGAGAATAAGTTTGTCCCTGCGGCATTAAGGATCTGGAATGCAGACGTTGAGTTCGACTGGTTCTGAAGTGTAAACGGTGTTTTTACTATGCCGTTAAAGGAAATACCACCGGCTGCATGAGGAACAATTGTTGTACCGCTGTCCAGCTCTACACCATCAATCCAGTAAGCATTGGCACCAGCATGAGAAGTTGCATCAGTTTGTTTCACATAAAAGGCTGTTGCAACGGTAGTTGCAAAAGTACAAGTAATGCTTGTGAATCGTGTCCAACCTGTGGTGGTTGGAACGGTTGCTGTTACCAGCGGGGTAAGCGTTGTACAGTTGTTGTCGCCACCCGTGTTTGTAAGGCCAAATACCAATGTGCCAGCTGGGAAAGCATTTCCAAGCGTCTTAACCGAAACACCGATAGTATAAGTACCTATTGGTAAGCTTGTTGGTAAAGTATACGCCGCACCGTCGTTAATCGCAGAGCCCGTAATTTTTAGAGACGCTACACCAAATTTCTGCTGCGATGTATCCCTGATTACTGTACCGGTGCCTTTGCCTGCCCAGCCAGATGTGTTTACTTCTGCACCAGAGTTTTGAACCAAGTTTGAATCTGTTGTATCAACCGTAAAGACCGATACACCGGCGGATGTTTGAACTTGGAAAGCGGTGGTGGAATTGGATGCATTTTGTAAGATTAAAGCACTGTCCACAATGCCGCCGAATTGTACCTTGCCTTCGCGGAAGTTTGTATCAGCGTTTGTATCAGTTTGGAATGTTACGCCGTCAATCCATAAGCTTCGAGCGGTGGCGTCGCTTTGCTTAATATACAAGTAGTCGCCTGCAGCCAATGTTGCACCGGTCTTAAATGTAAGGCTGTAACGTGTCCAACCACTAGTATTTACGTATTGTGATGTTAGCGACAGACCTGCGACATCTTCGGCGCCGGCGTTTTCAACATGACCGAAGTTTAGTACGTTACCACTTGTAGCAGATACTTTTGCATAGAAGTTAAGGGTATATACAGTGCTAGCACTAAGAGCACCAGTAACATACTTGTACTCAGCACCGGCCGTAGCAGTGTTGCTACATTGGCCGCTATAGCTACCGTTAAATGGCGCTGTGGTAGCCGAAGTAACAGCACTCAAGGTACAACCACCTGCGCCTGCCCACCCAGTAGTCACGTTACCTTCAAAGCCTGCTGAACCACTTGCGGTAAGCGTTGTAATAAGGTTGTTTGCATTTGCGCCTGTGCTGTCTACCGTAACAATGCTTCGTGATGCTGCGTTCTGCACCTGGAATGCGCTTGTCGTGTTGGTGCTGTTTTTAACAATTGTTGAGCCACTTGTTGCCAAGACAATGCCGCCGCTGCCAGCTTTTAGGTTCAATATTCCGGTATTGAGTTGGTTACCGATGTTTATGTTCGTAAGGCCTGTGCCGGCAGGAGTTCCAGCACCGATATTAATGGTCTGGGTGTTGCCTGTTGCTGTGTTTGCGTTGGCAATGTTGAGTATGTTAGTAGCAGTACTTTGACCAACAGTAATTGTGCCAGTACCAGAAGCGTTGCCTACAAGTATATCGCCTGCAACTGCGGTGCTAACTTGAACGGCAGCACTCGCACCAGTTCCATTTCCACCCTGTAATACTAAGGTGTGTGCGGCAGCAGCGTTGCTACCAATGGTCACGCCCACTGTACCTGCGCCCGTTGTACCGCCAGTTCCGATGTTGACAGCATTTGTAGTGCTTGAGCCAGGAGCGCCAGTCGCAATATTCACCACTTTACCACCTGAAGTGGTTGAGGTTCCAGCTCCGATGTTAACGGTTTGGGTAGCTGCAGTCGCGTTGGCACTGAGTAGGTTTACAGTACTGGTTGCAGTTACGGTATTGGCAATGCTTAATGCGGTCGCAGCTCCGGCAAAGTTAACCGTCGTAGCCGCTGTATTAATAAGATCGAAGGATGCTGAACCTGTGAGTAAGCTCGTAGTAAGGGTTGGACTGGTA
>JAYTSU010000002.1:0-10701 GCA_043745485.1 Candidatus Saccharimonadota bacterium | reverse complement strand
GCGCATATCTTGAGTACTACAATACGGAGAGAGTACACTTAGGCATACAGTTGCTGACGCCTATGCAGATGTTGCAAAGGTCTTGAGTTCTATACGGTTAACGGACTAGTCTCCTGAGCATCATGCACAACATGTTTTGGCTTGCGATAGAAAAAGTTGAAGAGTAAGCCACCAACAATTACTATACTTCCACCTAAAAGTACGGGGATATTAACGCCAAGCGCAGCGGTATAGCCAGCAATGACAGCCGGGATCGACTGTGCAAGTGCCTGCACACTGGCTTCGATGCCGAGTACTTCACCCTGAATCTTTTTGTCGGCAGAAGAGCTTACAAGTGCCGACAGGTTTGCCATCGTAAGTCCGTTAAACATTGCAAAGAAAGGAGTGACAAGCAATAACTGAGCGGTGTTGTGCGGCAATACAAGCGCAAATAATGTAAGCCCATTACCTATGAGACTAACCCGTAATACCTGCGCATTTGAAAATCTTTTGGCAACAAACGGCGTAATAATTGCCTGGCTAATTACAATCCATATTCCTATGTAGGCAAAGTAATCTCCAATATTACTAACCTTAAAACCAAGCTTCTGAATAAGTAGAATCTGGAAGAAAGTCGTGAAGAATGTAAAACCACCCCAGAACAAGAATTCAGAACCTAGGATGATTCTTAATGTCGGATGTAGTGCAGCCTTCTTAATATTAATAAGTGATTTATTCCAAGTAAGTTTAAGAACGTTATTAATGTGCTTATGTGTCTCAGGTAAAACGCCCAGTACTAACATCGCGTTAATGGTACTTAAAATTGCAGCGAACCAGAAGGGTACGGCCGGACCAAACCAATGCGGCGTGTTGAACAGTCCAAAGAAACTAGCACCAGGAGCTGCAAGTCGTGCCCCAATATATGGACCAAAAACAAAACCAGCGCCAAATGCCGCTCCTATTTTTGCAAAGTTAGCAGTTCTTTTTACTGGCGTGCTAACATCTGCTATCACTGCACGGGCAACGCTAATATTACCACCGGTAATACCATCCAATGCACGCGCAAAAAACAGTAAAGGTATATTTTTGGTAATTATGGCAATGGCAAATAAAACATATCCAAGTGCAGTACCGATCAGGCTAAAACTCAGGATTGGCTTACGGCCATATCGATCACTTAGCTGCCCAAGAACTGGCGTTGCTATAAACTGCATAAGTGGATAAATAGCAGTTAGCCAACCAAGCATAATCAACGAACTATGATAACTATAGCCTGCTGGCTCAAAGATTCTAAAAATCAACTGCGGCAAAATTGGCAGTAAAATACCGACACCAAGTACATCAAGAAAAATCGTTGATATAACAATTGGCAAAGCCTTCTTCTCTAATCTGTCACTTAGTTTTTCTTTTATCTTATCTCCCATTATTTTTCCCTTCTTTATGCTCTTTTTGTACAACCGAATAAAAAATCTTTTCCAGCATTGCATTTAACTGTGTCTGTTCATTCTTACTTAAAACGTCAAAATGCGGTCTATATTCTAAGAGCAGTGCATCCATCGAACTGTTCGCCAACTTAATGCCCTTGCTCGAAAGCATAATATTATGATTACGCCGATTGTTTGGATCAACTGTCTTGTCAATTAGTCCGTCTTGCTCCAGTAAACCAATCTGTCGGCTCACCGCTGCTTCTGTCTGACTGAGCCAGGAGGCAATTGTTGTTTGCAGGACGCCTTCCTGATGGTTTTTGAGCACCCACAATATTTTAAACTGCGACATACCAAATCCACAGCATTCTTGAAGCGTACAATCGGCCACCTTGCCGAGTACAGAACTTAAGCGGTGGATGTTAGTTGCTAAATCAGAACTATCAGACATGTTAGCCTTAAATTACTCTATAAACTTAACATGTTAAGTATTAGGATGTCAACATATAAAATAATCATAACGCAATATTATTAATTATTACAACAAAAGGGCAGGGGAGCTTATATGTGCCACTGGGTGTAAAGCTGGTACCACTCTTCAAGCGTAAGGTTCTGCGCCCGTAAATCACCACTTATTCCCGCACGGAGCAGTAGCTCGTCAGACTGATCTTTCGTAATCTGAAGCCCCCCGCTTAATGAGCTGCGTAATTTCTTTCGTCGTTCAGAGAATCCTGCTTTGACTAACTGAAAAAACTGCGACGTGTTTATATCTTTAAATAAAGGCTGCTTGCGGAATTCGAGGAGCAAAATTTGCGAGTTAACTTTAGGCGCCGGCGTAAAAAGCTCTGCAGGTACAACAGGACCTAAACCCATCTTGCAGTAATACTGCGTACTGATACTGAGCAGACTCGTCTGCCCTTGCCCGGCACATACCCGCTCTGCAACTTCTTTTTGCACTAAAAGCGCTGCCATACTAAACGGATTGGTGGATTCGCACATCCGACGTATGAGATTGCTCGTCAAGTAATAAGGTATGTTAGCGACAACTTTGTAGCCTTTTGGCAAGGTACTAAAATCAAAACCAAGAATATCTCCCTGACGCACCTCAAGATTTTCATCTGGCACACGGTAGGGTAATTCGCTGGCAAGCAGTTCGTCAAACTCCACGGCAATAACTTTTGTGGCCATTTTGCAGAGCTCTTTAGTAAGTGTCCCAAGCCCTGGCCCAATCTCCAAGACTATGTCGCCCAGCTTAACATCAGCGGCAGACACCATAGCCTTAAGGGCATCATTATCGTGCAGCCAATGTTGGCCCAGAGATTTTTTTGGTCTTTCTTCGCTCATTTGTACAATTTTACCAGATTACCAATTATTATGGCTTATCCAGTAGGCATACGCCCCTGCCCAACCGCCGTGCCTGCGTTGAGCATAACTTGCACACCACTTAAGTTGTGTCACCGCGTTGGTGCGCCAGTCTTCACCTGCCGTAGCCATCTTGATGCCTGGAGTCGATTGGCACAAACCGTATCCAGTGTTTGTATCTGTCTCTGCACCAGGGAATTTTTCGACATAATATGGCGGACACCCCTGTGTCCCCTGGTACCGAGTAGGGCACCACAAGCCGTTTTCATGATTGATGATGAAATAAACATACGGGAAATCACTATCTGCTATGCCAGCGGCACGCATGAGTGATTCTTTGTCTGAAGGAATTTGAACTGCTTGACCCCTTGCAATGATGTGCGGCACTGGCGCTTGCACAATGGCTTCTTGAATAATCTTCCTACTAACCTCAACACCGTTTTTAAGCTCAATCTGGTAAGTCACTGATTTTTTACCAGCAGCACCTGCTTGTCGTACAACCGTACTCCCAAACGACAGGCTATTGTCCTGCACGGTTTGCGTTTGCGCTGGTATGTCTTCTTGGGTAGTAACAACTTGTGTACCAAAACGAGTCACAAACACGAGTGTGTCACTATTTAAAACTGTCGTAAGACTCGGTACAACCGTATCACCTGAAGCAAGTATGACATTTTTTTCTTTAAGTAAATCTCCGACCGTCTTTGCATGTGTTCTGACATTCAGAGCCGAGCCGTACAAATTAAGTGTTGCAGGAGTTGCGCGAGTAATAACAACGCGGGTACCAATACTGCCGTCTTTTAGAAAATCTTCACTCGGTCCTGCAGTTACTTCGTCTTCCGGGTATAATTGTGCTCCTGCCTGCTCGGCAATACTCCGTGGCGTGAGTGCCGCACTAAGGCCATACATTTTCTGAGAGCCGTCATACACAATTACTGGAGCAGCCCGATATACGTTTATATGAAAGTTGTCCTCTTCAATTGTGCTCGTCAAAGCCGGTTCTACAACGTCACCGTCATGAACTATTACTTCTGCCTTATCGAGAAATTCACCGACCGTTTCTTCCCGTGTTGGTAACGTTTTAGTCTTGCGGTCAGCATATAAAATAACGATATGAGAATCAGGCGTACCGACCGTATTGCCGCTGAGACTAAAAAACAAGGCTGCAGTAATACTAACAACGACAACAATAAGTGCCGCAAACATGCGCATGGGATGCGTGTGAAAATAACCATCAATCTTCCGCGCTTTACGCCGGAGCTTCATACGATGATGTCTGACACGATTGTTCATAAATACCGCCTATCAAAAAGATATATGTGAGTTGCTAGAGTAACCTCTTATAAAAGGCTTTACTATTATAACAAACTTCTCTGTTCTAATGGGTTATAGAGCCTAATTGCCAAGCGGGCCTCGTCATCAAGCTTGAGGGTATGTGCCGAGTTTAATTGAAACCACGCAGCATCTAAAATTTCGCCCTTGCGCATACGAAGTTGTGGTTTTTGTGGCAAGCGGAGGCAAAATAATTGAGCATTATAATTAAAGCCGTGCTGTGTGTGTTTATAAGAGCCAAGTTGCGTTAGGTTACTTTCGGGAGTGGTTACACCAGTTTCTTCACAAAGCTCACGCACTGCAGCAGCAATTGGCTGCTCACCTTTTTTGACACCACCTCCAGGCAGACACCATTGATTTGTCCCAAGCCAGCCCTTTACGAGAAGTACTTCGTCATTGCATACAACCAAAACTCGTGACCGTGTACCTGAAAATCGAAAATACACAACCCAGGCTGGCCACCCAAGCCAGAACAATCCATAACCTACCAAACCCCATAGCTTTTTCATCAAAGTTTTTCTAGTGGTGCAAAAGTTGCGTTTAGGCGTTTTAGTCCCTTGGTCTTAAATAGAACCGCTATATTATCTCCATCGATGTCCATAACCGTTCCAGTTCCAAATACCTGATGTTTGACGGTGTCTCCTTGATTAAGCTCAACCACATACCGAGGTTCGTTTGATAACAACGGTGCGTCTTGGTCATATACACTTGGCGTTGGTAGCGGCACTATGACACTACTTTGTCCTTCTATTTCAGATAAAAACCTACTTGGAGGATTATGCTGCATGCCTCCATATAACACTCTTGCAGACGCATAGATCAAATACAATTCTTCCCTTGCCCGCGTCATGCCCACATACATCAAACGGCGCTCTTCTTCCATTTCATTAGGGTCATATAACGCCCTGCTATGTGGCAGGATTGTTTCCTCCAAGCCCACCATAAAAACAACCGGGAATTCCAAACCTTTTGCCGCGTGTAAGGTCATGAGCGTGACTGCATTACCATTAAAATCCGCTGAGTCTAGGTCGCTCACCAAGCTTACTTCTTCCAAGAAACCGTCAAGACCCACGTCTTGATAGGCCTTTGCAACCGATATAAGTTCGCGGACGTTTTCGGCACGTGATTCGCCTTGCAGGCTGCCGTCTTCTACATATGCATAATAATCTAAACGACGAAGTAAGCTGTCTATAATTCCAGCCACCGCTGTATCCATCATTATTTCACGGTAGCTAATCAATATGTCCGCGATGTCAGTAAATCCTTTTACCGCCTTCGGCGTAAGGCCAGGACAGTCACGCACCGTCTCGAGCCCTTCAAGCAAGCTGCCTCTATTTCGTGCCCAGACCATAAATGTACTGAGTGACTTGGCACCTAAGCCACGCGTTGGAACATTGGCGATCCTCTCAAAACTTACAAAGTCTTCGGGTTGGAAAATAAGCCGAAGGTATGCAATAACGTCTTTGATTTCTTTTCGATCATAAAACCGAACACCACCGACAACTCGGTATGGGATGCCATATCGAACAAACATCTCCTCAACAGACCGGCTCTGTGCGTTGGTACGATATAAAACTGCGAAGTCGTTGTAACGACGGTTTCCCATCTCAATATTTGTTTGAACACGACGAATTATCGCCTCGCCTTCAGCTCGCTCGCTTTGCGTTTGGAGAATTTGCACAGGCACACCACTGCCTGACTCTGTCCACAGTTTTTTGTCAGAACGCTGGGTATTTTTGGTAATGACTGCGTGAGCTGCGTCCAAGATTGCCTTGGTACTGCGGTAATTTTGTTCGAGCTTTATGACTGTCACAGTTGGATGATCACGTTCAAAGTTTAGAATATTGCGAAAATCCGCACCGCGCCAACTATAAATCGATTGCCAGTCGTCGCCAACGACAGCGATGTTATTCTTTTCATTTGTCAGAAGTTTTACTAGTTTATACTGAGCGGCATTCGTATCTTGATACTCATCAATCATGACATATGCAAATTGTCGTTGCCACTTGTCTTTGACCTGTTCACTTTTCTCAAGCATCTGCACTGTCTTTAAGATGAGGTCATCAAAATCCAATCCGCCGGCATCTTTAAGAGACTTTTCATACAGCGGATACACTTTTGCGGCTGCGTCTTGTGCAGGTGACCCAGCCAAGCTTGCGTATTCGGCAGGCCCAACTAAGTCATTCTTAGCAGTGCTTATCAGACCACTGATCATGCGGGGTGGAAAAGCTTTTTCGTCCATATGCAGCTGCCTAATGGCCTGCTTTACGGCGCTTTGCCGATCACTTTCATCAAAAATTACAAAGTTCTTAGGCAAGCCAATATGGTCACCGTCTTGGCGTAATAGTCGTACGCAAATACCATGAAATGTGCCTGTATATGGCATAAACGTTCTGTTCTCGGCATTTTCATTCAGCAAATGAGCAATCCGGGTTCGCATCTCTTTGGCAGCCTTATTCGTGAAGGTTACCGCAAGGATATTATAAGCAGTAGCTTTGTTAGTAGCGATTATATAGGCTATGCGGTGTGTTAAAGTCTTTGTCTTGCCGCTGCCAGCTCCGGCCTGGATCAAAAGTGGCCCTTCAGTTGTTTCAACGGCTCGCTGTTGCTCTGGGTTGAGTCCCATAAGCAAGCGGCTCGTATTAACAATTGTTTCTTGCGCCCATGGGTCAATAATAGGACTATCGTTCATATACTACGCTCGTGCATCATTCCATTGTATCAAACTGCGGAATTTTATGCGGCTTACTGCTTAAACAGGTGGTATGGCATTGGTATGCCCGTGTCTATTATTTTGGCGTCAACAGCAACGTAATAAGCTGCAGCTAAGAGTATTATCAGTAAAAAGATCATAAACGTGTTGGAGCTACCCTTCTTTTGATTGCTATCATGTGCGAGCGGTACAAAATATTTTTTGCTATCTATAAGTCCTTGTAAATCGGCAGCCTTCTTGGCTTCATCTTCAGCTTTTTTGGCTTCTTCTTTAGGCTTAGTTGAGGCTTCAGCCAATGCATCGACACTTGCTGTTTCCGAACCAAGTGTTTCTTGCGTGGGAGCATCAGGCTGTTGCGTGCCTACTGTAGCTTCCTTTTCATCAACAACTTTTGGTTGCTGGACTTCTAATACGGCAGATTCTTCGGGTGTAGCTACTGCAGCGTCACTGAGTTCTGTAGTGACTTCAGGAGCTCCGTCAACGACAGTCTGGTTCGCCTCGGTAGTTTCTGCATCAGGTGCTAGTTCCTCTGCAGGATCTGTTGTTCCTGAGCGTTGTTGTGTTTCAACTGGTAGCTCTTCAGCACTTTGAGTTATTGGTTGCAGCTTAAGCTCTCTCTTAGAGGTCACAATAGGCGCAGTGTCTAGCGCAGCTTCTGGCTCATTTATTATGGTAACCTTGGATTTTTCAGTACTTTGGGCTGGAGCCTGTTCAAGCATGGGGCTAATCACTTTTCGAGCAGTTGATGGGGGTGCAAGCTTTGTATCCATATCGTCACTACCAGAGACAGTTATAACGGTCGAATCTTTAATAGGGGCTAAATGACTCACTATAACGGGCCGGGATGTCCCCATGGGCTTTGCGTTCCCGGGCTTTGCAACATCGAATACTTTAGAGTTATCAATTGATCGTGGACGGCCTGCCATTTTAATAATTCCTAGATTTCATTAGTCTTCTGCTCCAAGCTCACGACGCATTTTGTAGGCTGCGTCAACAATACCGCTAAACTGTGCATAATTTACGCTTGCCCCACCGACCAGCAACCCATCAATGCCAGGGATGTCCAGATAGCCACGAGCTACATCTGGAGTCACGCTGCCGCCATATAGTACCCGTACGTTCTCGGCAGCTTTTTTACCATACAACTCCGTAATATTGTGACGGATGACTTGTTCAGCTTTCGCGACATCTTCGGGACTTGCAACATCTCCTGTTCCTATTGCCCAGACTGGTTCATAGGCTATCACAAGATTTTCAATGTCTTCGCCTGTTAGGCCCTTTAAGGCGGTAATAACTTGATCATGCAAAACCCGACGTGTATGCCCAGCAAGTCGCTCGGTCTTTGTCTCGCCGACGCATAAGATGGGCATAATGCCGTTGCGTACCGCTGCCTCCATTTTTAGTGCAACGTCGGGTAGTGTCTCGCCAAAAACATGCCGTCTTTCCGAGTGTCCAATAATGGCATAATGCACAAGGTCATGGAGCATTGTGAAGCTGACTTCACCAGTGTATGCTCCTTCGTCTTTATAATATGCATTTTGTGCGGCTAAGCGGAATTTTCGGCGGTCAATTTGGATAGACAATGGCTGCAAAACTAACATACTCGGAGCAATCACAACTTCGATATCGCGGTAAATCCGGATGCGTTCTTGAAGACGGTGTAACAAAATACTAGCCTGCATAGTGTTTAAATGCATTTTCCAGTTTCCGACAATGAGTAATTTACGCATATTATGTAGTTTTCTTCTTATGCTTAATTGTAGCAGTTTTTACCGGATTTTTATCCAACAAGGCTTCAACACCTGGGAGTTGCTTGCCTTCCATCAGCTCCAGGCTTGCGCCACCACCGGTCGATACATGATTAAAAGCCTTAGTGAGCCCACGCTCTTCAACATACGAAACAGTGTCGCCACCGCCCACCACCGTAAAAGGCCGATGGCCATGCTGGCCCATAAGCGCCTCTACAATAACTTCCGTTCCGTGCGCAAACGGGCCAACTGGGTCGTTGTTAGGCCCATCGGTTTCAGTCACGCCCATTGTCCCGTTCCAGACAACCGTTTGGGCCAGCTGTGACCCACCCGCAATAAACGACCCCGAAAAGGGCCCGATATCTAGTATCATTTCATTTTCAGCAACAATGCTTGACTCATGACGTGGCTGCAGGGGATAACTTTCTATATCGGCAATCACATGCGCATCCCAATCGACAATTCTGGTTGCTTTGGGGCTCTTCATATCAGAAGAAACAACACCATCTTGCGGCAGATAAAAAACAAATGGCTGCTTTTTAGCTTTCGCTCGTGCTTTTTCGATAATTTCTTTAGCCAGCGGCACGTCTTCTTTGTCAGCAAGACTTTTGCCAATATCTATACCCTCAGCCAGCAAAAAGGTGTTAGCCATAGCCCCGCCAACTGCAATAAAGTCTGCTATATCAATAAATTTCTCTAAAACTGAAATCTTGTCAGAAATCTTTGCCCCGCCAATAATTGCCATTAGCGGCCTAATTGGGTTACTCATAACATTTGTGATGGTGTCAACTTCTTTTTCAAGCAATAGGCCAGCGACACTTGGCAAAAAATGTGTTACCCCTTCTGTGGAGGCATGCGCTCGGTGCACAACCCCAAAAGCATCCTCAACAAATATCTCACCATAACTAGCCAGTTTCTTTGCAAAGTCCTTATCATTTTTCTCTTCTTCAGGATAAAATCGAACATTTTCGAGCAGTATTATCTGGCCAGGGGTTAAAGACCGCACTGCCATAGCAGTGTCTGGACCAAGACAATCAATTGCAAACTGGACGGGCTTGCTTATGAGCTTGCTCAATAACTCCGCCGCCGGACGCAGACTAAAGGCTGGGTCAGACTTGCCGTCGGGTCGTCCAAGATGTGACATAAGTACCAACGAGCAGCCCTGTTCCAGGAGATAAAGTATTGTCGGTACGCTTTCAGTAATACGATAATCACTGGCAATCTTTCCATCTTCAATCGGCACGTTATAGTCCACGCGCATGAGCACTCGCTTACCCTTGAGATCAATATCCCGTACCGTTTGCTTATTAAAACTCAAAAGCAGGTCCCACCCTTCATGACTTTATTCTAGCACTCGTACCTTGATCGTGTCAGTACCTCCAATAAGCCCTGGCTGCTGACCCGAGCAGGACACAATAACATTACCCGTAACAAGTACCTTATTGAGCTGCAACCAGTTGGCAAGCTTTTGTGCCGCGAGGCGGTCGTCTGGGCGCACATAACTCTTGCATGCATACACAATTGCCAGCTGTTGGGCAACACGCGTGTCACTCGTGACTGCAATTAGCGGTATGTCGGCTCGCTTGCTAGCAATCAACAGCGCCGTACCACCTGATCGTGTCTCGGCAACAATGGCATCAGCTTTAATTTCATTTGCAAGTTTTATGACAGCAGTGCTAATCGCCTGCTGATTAGACGCCACCGAACCACTTGCATCCCCCATAAACACCGGTTTAACTGGCGCATGCTGTTCGGTATACAGAATGACCCGTTTCATGATTTTGATAGCTTCAATTGGATAACGGCCGTTGGCAGTTTCGTCGCTCAGCATCACGCAGTCTGCACCCACCAGAACGGCAGTTGCAACGTCAGATACTTCAGCACGAGTGGGCTCTGGAGCTTCTGTCATACTAAAAAGCATCTGCGTTGCGACAATTGTTGGCTTGGCATGTTTAATCCCTAGTCCAATAAGTTGACGCTGGATAATTGGAACACTTTCCGGCGGCGTCTCAACAGCCAAGTCGCCCCTGGCAATCATAATAACGTCGGTCGCTTCAACAATTGCTTCCATATTCTTTACCGCCGACCGCGTTTCTACCTTCACAATTACCCGGGCGTTTATACCGAGATTTTTCATATGATTACG
>JAYTSU010000001.1:0-10918 GCA_043745485.1 Candidatus Saccharimonadota bacterium | reverse complement strand
GCCCTAGTTGTTAAAGATCAAACACCCGACTTAAACGGTAAGTGCGCCTAGTCCTCGGACTGTAAGCGCCAGTAACGGCCGGCACGGACAGCAACGACATCACGGTTTATAACCGCGTAATCGAGGTGGTGTTGTTCAAGTGTGATTCTGCCCTGCTTGTCATCGATGCTTCCCTCTACGCGCCCCATACGGAGTTTTACGTTAAGGTCTGCCGTTTGCTCATCCAGGATATTCCCTTTAAGCTGCGGCTCAACGTCTTCATCCCATACCGATTTTGGGTAGAGATGCAAGTAGTTTTGGAATCCCCTTGTAATGACTACGCCGCTGGCAAACTCGGCGCGCAGTTCGGCAGGAATTGTTAACCGCCGCTTGTCGTCAAGCTTACGTACGAAGTAGTCCACCTGGTTGTCCCTTAATGTTATTGTAGTGGTTTTTGCTTGCCCGGCTTCCCTGTGACCTATTTGTTTTAAACTTTTTGTAGGTTTGGGAGGCCGCGTGAATTTTTGTTTTATGGCTAAGACTCTTTTAAGGTCTTACCCACGATTACCCACTAACAAGAGCATACTACCCACAACTACCCACGGCAAGTATATTATTATAAAAAATTCGCTGTAGTATGCGAGTTATCCACAGTTCACTCATCTGTATCATGAACTACACAACCTGTAGCGTAGCTACCTATTGGTGCACGCTATGAGTAGCGGCCTGTAGTATGTTGTCTGCAGAAGTTAGCTTTAAATAATCTATCCGCTAGGTCTCTTATCCCTTGTCACTCCGATGACATATATCTAAAGCCTAAGTGAGTGTTATGGGAGGTTTTAGTACAGTGATTTAGGAGCGTAAAACTGTCTCCAGCGGATAAATTATCTGTACTAAAACCTCCAAGGGGAGAAGCTTGGGCAATAACCTTACCGCGCGTGAACGGTCTCTTTCTGGGCTGCAATTAAAGTCCTATAGGCATACGCGGTAGAAGGTCTAATCTTCTGCGTCAGACCGTAAATGCTCGATCTGTTTTGCCCACCACTTTGCACTCGGCCGCACTGTACGCTTCATATTGTTTTCTCGGTCTACGTGTACCAGCCCGAATTTTGGCCACCAGCCATAGGCCCATTCGAAATTATCCAGTAGACTCCAGTGCATATAACCTATTAAGTTGACTCCTGCTTTACGTGCTTTTATAAGAGATAGCATCGTTTCTTTTAACCACCACTGCCGGAATTCATCCTGTGCGTCAGCTACACCATTCTCGGTTATCATAATTGGTTTGTGATAACGCAGCCACAGCTTCGTTGCCACTTCGCCGATACCATTCGGCTCCATATAAAACCCAAGATCACTTTTAGGCTCAAAGGGCTGACTTATTTTAGTGCCATCAAAATAGTTCGTAAAGTAATAATTAAAGCCAATATAATCAAGCCGTCGTTTAGCGCGGTCATAAAAAAAATAGTTGCCGAACTTATCTGCCAGCTTTACGGCAATTTTACTCAGTAGTTTGTCATTTTTAGGGACGTTGTTTGCCATTTGTACCGCAGCACTAATTTGCAGGTCTGGATTAGCCTTTTTCATGATCATATATGTGAGTTTATGCACCTTAATAAGCACAAAGAACATCCTAATACGCATAAATAGCGGTGCTTGTGGTGGGACAGGTACGCCTGCGTTCCATTCGGGATATGTAATGTAAATGTTCGGCTCATTCACTGTCAAAATATACTTTACTTCGTCACCAAATTCCTCGGCCACTTTGGAGGCAAATTTCAAAAAATATCCAATATTAGCATTCTTGCCAAACGCCCCCTTGTCCTCAAACCAAACAGGGTGTGTCCAGTGCCATAGGTTCAAAATGGGCTCAATCCCCCGCTTTTTAAGCTCAGCTATGTAATTGTGGTAATGGTCTATTGCGCTTTTATCCAACACTCCTTCTTCTGGCTCAATCCTGCTCCACTCAAGCGTGAATCTAAATGCATTTAGACCTAGGTCCTGCAAAATGTCAAAATCTTCTTGATATCGGTGATAATGATCAATGCCTTTACCTGAGACATAGTTATCTGGCTCCTTGGCCTCTGGCGGAATCTTAATCCGCTGCCATTCCGGCAGTGCCAACATCCGCTTTTCGACTCCATCAGCTAGCTCTTTGGCATGCGCCAGCTCCCAGACCGTCCACTGGTCATAGTTGCCGCCCTCAACTTGGTGCCCAGCTGTGCTTGCCCCCCACAAAAAATCATCCGAAAATATCTTAGCCATTAGCACTTATTGTAACAGATTTAGCTACGGGCTTTTTTTATAGACACATAGATAAACAGTAGTGGTTACTCTAGGTAATTATCTCGTCGCCAAAGTGTTTCTTTAATCTGCTACGTATCGAGCCAGGGTGACGGCCTAATAAATTACTGAGTTGTTTTACGGTGTTTTCTGAACCAAATAGGTCAATCAGTTTTTGATCTTCCTTTTTACTCCATGGCTTGTAGGCATTAGGGTAAGACTCCCGCATTTTTTCGAGTTTTTCATTCCAGCTGCCAGCTTTGGCTTTGGGTTTTTCTTCTTCGGCTGGCTCAGGCTTAAGTTTGCGCTCCGCTTCTCGCGCCTCCCAAGTTTTAATCAAGCTATTATTGTCCGCAACGGCCGCCTCACTTCTAGCGCGTAACTCAGCATCTATTTCCCGTGCAACCTGGCTCACCCGAAGCGCCATGCCATTAAACCCATCCAAAATAAGACTTTTGAGCCCTCTCACTCTGCTGAGTGCCACATAGCCCATACCTTCGACAAATGCTCTTCTTAAGTCAATTCTGGCTGCATCCAATGTCATTCCCTGGCTCTTATGTACGGTAATTGCCCAGGCCAAACGGAGTGGTAACTGCGTCAGTTGAGCTCGGCGCTTTTCGCCGTCTACAAGCTCCCAAGTATCGGGCTTAATCGTCACATCGCGCCCGCTCAGTAGCTGCACAACGGGATAATCCGTATACGGCTCAAAGCTAATAACTGTGCCTAGTGACCCATTTACATACTTTTTGTCTTGGCTATTTTTGATGCACATGACGATAGCGCCCTTTTTAAGGCGCAGTGTTTCGGACGCCAAGCATGACCGCATGAGCGTTTCTACATACTGCTTACCACCGCTAGTTTCCATGGGATATTCATGCAAATCTCCTGGTAACTCCGCCAAATGCTCGAGATTTATCTCATCGACATCGGCATTAGTAGTGAGCAGCCTAGTCCTGGGAGTAAACGGGTCAGCTACAATCCCTGAACGCATTTGCAGTCGATTAAGCTGTGAGCGAGTCAAAAACCCCGCGCGGATGCCGTTTAATATATCTGTATATGCCGTGTCATCGACTTGGCGATATTGCCGTTCTAAATAACAGACCGTAAATGCGCCGCTGGCCCATGCCTGCGAAGCGGTCACAAAACCACCAGCTCGTGAGTCATGACGGCTGACGGGTGGCAGCTGAAAAAAGTCTCCACACAGGACCACTTGTATACCACCAAACGGCCTGTCACCTCCGCGCACAGTGCGTGCCACCTCCTCCACCATGTCCAGGCGGAAATCGTGCAACATACTTATTTCATCCACGATTAACACGTCGGTGTTCATAATAGTGTCATGGCGAGCTTTACTCAGCTTTTGAAAAAATCCATGTCCCAACTCGTCCCGGACCCCAATACCGCTCCACGCATGGAGCGTGTTCCCATTTAAATGCGTTGCAGCAAGGCCCGTCGTGGCAGTTACTGCTATAGACCTGCCCTCTTTACGGGCCCGCTTAATAAACTGGTTCAATACGTATGTTTTGCCCGTGCCCGCAGCGCCTGTTAAAAGTACAGACTGGCCGGACTCCAGGATTGCTAAGGCCTCATTTTGGGTCATATCTATAAGGGTACATGGTTCAAAGGCTCGGGTACAGCGTAAAAATAGCTACGACGAGCTCTTTTTTGTTGGTTTTTTGTGAAAACCTTTATAGGAGAGGTCGCGGCGCTTTTCGTCCAGACGAATGATATACTTATCGAACGGTTTCAAGAGGCTTGAATATTGCCAGTTGGGCGCCAACAGATTTTGAAGTTTCTGCTGCTGGTCAAGATACTCCACAAGACTAAAGAAGTCGCCATCACCAGATACAATCACTGCTTTATGATAATGCGGCATTTCTTTAATGGCATATAGCACCAGCTCAGCATCAACGTTGCCTTTAGTCACACGCTTTTCTTCTGGCTTCGCCTCGCCTGTTCTGGCAATTTCTTGTTTTTGCCGCTCAACCTGCTTTTTAATCCGAGCCTCCTCACTTTCTTCGGTTTGATACATCTCAAGTGTTGGCTTTAGCACAATTAAATAACCCAGATCATGCATCTGGTCATACAGCTTTTCATTGTCTGGCAAATAGCCTATAAACATAAAAGCTTTTTCGACATTATGCACCTCTTTTAGATACAGTCGAAACTTCCGCCAATCCAATTTCCAACCCATCTTTTGCACGCCAAGATTAAGGTTCTGGCTGTCTATAAATGCATAATTAGCTTTAGGCTGCTTCGGAGTCTGTGGTTTTTTATTTCGCCTGAACGGTTTCATTTGCTTACATCATACCACCCCGTCTTAATTTGACCGAAAATCAGAGCCATACGCATAATAATTGAGAGATTATTATGACCCCAAACTATAGCTAACTTACAAAATTAAGCATAACTATGCCTGTAGTTACCAGAACTCCAGCTATACTTTTACGAGTTACCGTTTTCTTATCAATTTTTTCATTTATTAGATGGGGGAATAAACGTGTCAGTACATAGCCTATTAAAATTGACAGGAATACTTCTGAAGCTCCTACTGATATTACTAGCCCGGCGTTTACATACGTAAAACCCTTAAGTTGTGCGAGCATAGCTAACGTATAAAGCACTTCACTTACAGTGATTATAAGAAGCATTTTAGGGTGAAAAGGTCGTAGATTTTTCTTAAATCCTTTAAAAGTCGAAGGATTCAGAATCGTAAAGAAAACGCCAAATATAATATACCCGAGTGTTTGATAATATGTATAGGCAATTATATTGTTATGATCAACAATAGCCTTAGATAAAACAAGCACGGCAGACGTTGTAATCGTAGCTAACATCATAATCGGGATAACTTTTTTATTACGCAAATGAAACCCCTTCCGCGACCAGACAGCAAAGGTGACGCCTACTAAAATTAATCCAGATGCCACGAGTTGCAATGGGCCTACGGCGTCATGAAGGAATACAACACCAGCTACAAGTGTCATAGGTACAATTACTTGCGTGAGTAGCGTTACAACACTTGCATCTTCAATATGAAATGCCTTGAAGTAAAATATTGCCGCGAACCCAATTAAGAGCCCTGCCGTCAAGGAAAGCCACATGTCATGAACCGAACCTAAGCTAGGCATCCCGTTAATTACCCAAAGAAAACCCGTAAGAGCAAACGCGATAGCTGCATGTAAAAGCACCAAGCCTTTTTGGTCTCTTACAACTTTGCTTACCGAATATTTTGCAAACATTGTTGCCGAGGCATAAAAAACAGCCGCCGTCAGCGCATATATAATCCACATACCTACATTATAACAGGGCTACTACTGTTTATGCTTCGCAATGTAGTCAATTCTAGCTTGGTTGGCGTATTTATCGGCCATTTCATTTCCTGGGTCATCATTGTGCCCCCGAACCCAAACCAGCATAGCTTTAGAATTTCGATATAGCGGGCACACTTCTTGCACAATAACTAAGTTTTTTATTGCTCCGCCCTTTTTCTTCCACCCGTTTGATTCCCAGGCAATCGACCACTTGGTTATGACATTAATCCAGAATTCACTATCGGTATAAATCTCACATTCTTCGCCATTCGCGTCTTTAATAGCAGCGATAATAGCCAAGCCTTCCATGCGTATATTCGTTGTGTTAGCTTCACCGCCCATTATTGCTGGCTTCATCTCTTTAATAACAGCAAAACCCCCATTACCAGGGTTTGGTTCACAACTTCCATCAGTATAATACGTAATCATATCTGCTAGTATAGCTTACAATCCACGCATACGGCGTTCTAAAACATCGTAGCCTTCGTGTATTTCGTCTTTTTTGTCTATACCAAGTTTATATAACAGTTTCCATAACTCGTCGACTACTTTGTCGTGATCCGCTTCATTGCCCATAAGCTTCTCAGCCTCTATAAACATGCCGAGCTCTGGTACTTCATCATAACAAATTTCTATCTCGCCTACATGGCCTTTGCGGCGAATTTTAGTTAAGTCAGAATAGGGTTCATACTTCATTAGTCTTATAATATTCTCGAGTTCCGCGGCATCAACTATTTCAGTCTCATGCTCAATACTGTCTAAATGTCCTATTACAGAACGTTTAAGCGTAAATATATGCTTCTGATTATTCTCAGTTCGTATCCTCAACCAATTTGCTTCCAGTGCATTTTCCAGCCCGTCTCGCTCACCAAATACCCTATCATGCTGCTTTATTGGTCCTGACAATGTAATGCCTAAAGTTTCTAAACTACTTTCAAGTTTTTTTACATCTATAATCCGTGCTTTAATTTCTATCTCTCTCATCAACGTATATTAGCAGCTTTAACGCACTTGTGGTGCCAAAAGTTCTTCATCATCAAGTGGCTTTAATGGGCGTTTTTTGATTATTTCAAAGCGTTCCCCGCTAATTGGGGACTCAAAATAATCTTCATTGAGTAAGTTTACGAATCTGGTCAGATCGCGGTCATCCATAATGATAATGGCGCCGCTGTCGTCGGTCATCAGCCCAACTCCCATCTCGTCTGAGTGATCTATAAGGTCCTGCTGCTTGATTTTACTTGGCTCAAGTTTCTGCATTTTCTTAATGGTCGATGGCTTGCCTTTTATAAGTGACTGTAAGCTAACACCGTCCGCAAAACTGAGTGTAAAGTTCTCTTCAATTTCTTTAACCTTTTTTGTTGCAATGCTGGCGGCTTTGGCATCATAACCAAACAAAGCCTTGAGTTTTGCCTGGTTAAAGACAAACAAGTCTTGGCCAACAACTAGCAGCTGGTTCTCGCCGGGGATCTTGAGTGCGCTCATGGCATCAAAGGGCTTAAAAATACCATCCTTCAACAGCCAGGCGGTATGGCCCTTCATAATCTGTGAGGTGGGAATATTTTTTATGAGGTAGAACGGCTTATCCATGTCTTTATGCGTACAGTGGGCAATAACACCCTTCATTCGCTTGAGGTCGTGTTCTTGGTCGTTAAAAACTTCTATGTTACCTTGCTCATGTTTAATCCAATTCAAGACCTCAACGAGCTTATCGACATTTTTTACTGGTGTCCGCTGCAGCACATTATCTTCTGACTCGGCCTCTTCAAAACCGCGAACTATCAGTCCTTTTTCGACACCACCTAATATAAATTCCAATATTTCGTCTAAAAATAGTGGTCGAAGCTGCCTTGCCACTTCACCGCCAAGCTTTGTTCGATATACCGTGTTGTTTTTGTTAAAAAAGTACAAATCTATTTTTAGATCATCAATATACTGCACCAGATTGTTGGCCCAGGCAAAGACATCAGTTTCTTTATAATCCTTCGACCACGAGTTAACAGGCGCCATAATGTCCTTGCTTAACGCATCACTATTTTTAGTTAGTACTTCAGTTTGGTTATTTTCGTCCATAAGGCTTTATTCTAGCGTAAGCGCCAAGATAAAGCTGCTGTAAAATTTTCTTTTCTTATACTAACTCACTGCTTGTTCAGCTGTTGCAGCCATATCACTCATAATTGCTTCCGCAAACGTTGCCTCAACCGCTGCCCGTCGTTCAAACAAAACCGTATTCTGAAGATTTATATTGCCAGCTATAACCTCACCCGCAACATGTGCCATGTCGTTGCGCGCATATTCATCGTTGTAGAGTTGATATGGTACCGGCACCTTAGGAGTACCGTCATATGTATGGTTACGTTGATTCGCATCCCTGACAAGCTCAAAGGCTAACTGATGGGGGGAAGTTGACACCAAGCCATCCCAAAACCCGCTCACTACTTATTGAAACCATATCTTCACCCTTAGGTGTTTCTTTTTGAAGCTGTGCATGCACTCGTTCCTCAGCAGCCTTTACAAACGGCATTGCATGCATGTGATGCGACTTAACGAACTTGCCTTCTGACATATTTTTGTTTCCTATTTTTTTAATCGTATAGTATTGTAATACGCTTATGCTTTATGGAAAGCAAGCAGATTTATTTCCTGAAGAACCGAGCGGTTCTAATTATACGAAGACAATTTCGTATAATCACTTGTCCATGACCAAGTCTTTTCGTGACGGTGAGCGTCACTTCCGCTCCTGCCGCTTTGTACAAAGTAACGTTTTTAATAACTGCAATATATTTTATAAGATCATCAGCCTGAGACACCATCACCAGCAGCTTCTTGTCCGTAAATAAATCGCCGTGGGTTGCAATATCATATTCCGCCCATGCGCTTGCTAGACCAGTTTCATCATAGCCATTATTTTTAAATTCTTGTTTGATTGTTCTAAGTCGTGGCTGCTCTTGGACAATTCTCGTAAAGCTATCCGCACCAGCACTCAACGCAATGCGCCTAATGTCTGTCTGAGTGGCGACATAGAGGACAATAAAAGTGCCAAGACTGATTCCATACAGCCCAGCAGTAGTGTGGATTTTTCTATCGTCTTGGATGTACTTAAGGATTACATCACAAGCCTCTTTAAGCTTAGAAGGGTCTCCTCTATCAAGCAGCTCCTTGTCATGATCAAATGCCACCACTCTGTACCCAAAAAGAGTAAGCAGTAGCATATGCAGGCTAAAGTGAGCAATTGTCGAACCATAACCAGTCACATAATAAATAGTCGGCTTCGTATCGTTCCCAAACGTTTGGGTATGCACAGTATTTGAGAGGGGTGTTGTACCCACATTATCCTTCAAAACCTAGCTCCGTTTGACCTTCAGCCTTTGGAGGTAATGGCAATGAAGCTTGCCACCCATCTTTTGCTACCCTGCTATCATATTTTTTTAGTGCAGCCAGATCCGTTGCTGTCTCAATTGCGTATATTATATTAAGATCGTCGAGCATTACTATTATGGGGCTCGGTTCTGGAATAAATTCTCGAGCAAAAGCTTCTCTAGCAACAGTTTCCCTCTCACGCTTTCTATCAGTAGTAACTTTCATCGTTTTTTGTATATAATATCCGGCGGTATATATAGCTACTGTACCGATTGCAAGATAAAGGCTGTTTCTTACAACAGTCTCTGTTATATTCGTTAACGCGTTCCGTATCTCTGAGCTCATGGTTTAAACGTTTTAAAGTGCTGCATAAAAACATTCATAATCACCGCCCTTTTGCATGCCGAGAGCTGTATAGCGGCTGCTTAATTCTCCCCGACTTGGGTCAGAATAGATCAGTACTTCAGGATGCCCACGGGATTTTAATACACCAGCAGCTGCATTATATAAAGCCTGCGAAATCTCAGCATTATTATCCTTAACTACGAACCGATAAAACCAGGCCACGCGACCGTCTTCTATAATTGAGATTGACCCAAGGATTTCTCCGTTTTCGTCATCCACTATAATCGCCTGCGGATCAGCAGTGATTTTATGCAATAAAATTTCGCGGCTATCCCGATGCTCATCAAACTTACCACCGTACCATTCGCCGTGTTGGTACAATGCTTTTACTTGGTCATAGTCCATGTCCATGTAGCCTCTAATCATAGCTTTTATCATAGCAGAAGTTATTCTCACCGTTATATACTAAAACGCATGCAGAGACGAGTAGCCGTACGCGGGATCATCATATTAGACGGAAAGATTTTCTGTGTACGTTTAAAACCGTACCGTCATAAAGAGGCTTCGACGTATTGGTGCACGCCAGGTGGTGGCGTTGATGATGGCCAGGCATTAATACCTGCTCTGGAGCGTGAAATGATTGAAGAACTAGGTGTCCCTGCCAAAGTTGGTCGCCTGTTATACGTGCAACAATTTACTTTTAAAGACCAGGAACAAATGGAGTTCTTTTTTCAAATAGACAACCCAAGAGATTACTTAAAAATTGATTTAAGCAAAACAACACATGGCGAACAAGAAATTGCCGAATATGGCTTTATAGACCCGAGTTCTAAAAATGTTTTACCGGACTTTTTAAAATCCGCAGCATTTGATGAAAAAACCCTCTCAACGCCACAGCTTTTTAATTATCTATAGCCATGTAATTTATATGTCCGCTGAACGTGCTCATACTGGGCGCTGAGCCGCTTTAATTCATACAATATGACACCTACTGCCGGTGCGTAGACGGCAAGTATGAGCCCCGTGGGGCTATGCAGCCAATCCAGTGTCCCACCAACTCGGGGCACGACTTTATAGACAACACCAATCAAACGGCTTGCCGGAAACGGCAGATCTACTCTTTCAAGTGCATCACCTTTAGTTACTAACCGTCCCGTAATGTAGTCAACACGCACCAACCGATGTGTCACTATAACGCTTTTGTTAGCCGGGCTACGGTAGCTAATAATGTCGCCTTCGTGTAGATTTTTTAAACCCTTTCGCTGCACTATAACTGCGTCACCAACCTTAAATGTGGGCACCATGCTACCTGTCTGTACACTCAAGACTCTGTCGCCACTTTTGTACAAATAAGCTACGAATGTACTGCTGCACAGAATTAGCAGGACAAAACAAATTATTATCAGCCTTTTAAAAACGCGCATACACTACAAAGCTTGTGCTGCACCAATAAAGACAAAGTCTATGTTGCCAAGACTTGCACCGCTACCCGTGAAGGCATCGGCCGCCATCGAAATCTGTAGCTTATACTGGTAGGCAGTTGCAGAAGGTAAAGTGTCGGTTAATGCACTACCGCCGGTGGAGTATGCACTTATAAGGCTTGCGAGTGTAAAGCTCTGTGATGCACCGCCGGGAACGTG